>NZ_DKSP01000204.1:0-36995 GCF_002472745.1 Sphingobacterium sp. UBA7253
GTCGGATTCTAAACATATTTTGGTATAGTATTTTTATGTTTTGTTTGCAAGAAGTAATCTTCCATTGTAGTTGTTATATTTATATTACTAAACAGTAAACATAAAACTAAATAAACTATGAAAACGCTTCAATTTAACGTGCCGACAACCCGAGGGCAAAGTTTAACTGTGCAAGAAGATGTTTTGGAAGCTTTCTATCCCTATTTTCATCGTCATCAGGAGGCTCAGTTAATGTGGATAAAAAAGGGTAGTGGAATTTTGATTGTTGAAGATACGCTCCATCCCTTTAAGGAAAATGATATATTCTTTTTAGGTGCGAATCAACCACATGTTTTTAAGTCTGCGTCCCAAGATGGTCTTTCCAATGAATCACGTTCTGTTTCTATCTTTTTTGATCCCAATGGTAAACTGAAATCACTATTTTCTTTGGATGAATTTGAATCGCTGAATCAATTTATCTATAATAACTCTAGAGGATTTAAGGTGCCGGAAACGTATTTTGAGCAGATATCGGAACGGGTTTGTCAATTGAAGTCAGCTGATCAGATGGATAAGTTAATGCACTTTTTCTATTTATTACGAGCATTGGCAAATATTTCACGGGAGGCGGAAGCACTTTGTAACGAACGGGTAGAAGTTGCCTTTGATACGATGCACGGATCAAATCGCATTAATTTCATCTGCAATTATATTAAGGAGCACTTTAAAGACGAAATTACGCTGGAAGATGTTGCTGACCATGCAAATCTTACTCCGCAGGCATTTTGTCGATATTTTAAAAAGCATTGTGGTGTTACTTTTGTGACCTATCTTAACCGGATAAGAGTCAAAGAAGTTTGTAATCAACTAAACGAAGAACACCTAGACAGTGTTTCGTTTATTGCATACAACAGCGGCTTTAATAGTATTACTAATTTTAACCGAGTTTTTAAGCAAATTGTGGGCTGCAATCCAAAGGAATATGTGCAGCAATATAAACAAACACTCTATTCTGTTATTTAGTTCAAGAAATTCCAATGGAGAATTAGATTGTACCGGAATAAGGAATACGAGTAAATAAGTCTAGATTTCTTAATTAATCTCGCTAGCGGCTCGGTTGGCTAGACTTTTAAACTATATGAATTCGGAAGTAAAATTCTGCTAAGAATGGAACGCATATGGCTATTCTTGGCAGAATTTTATTCTTTTTTATTTAGATGTCTTTTTTCTTTCCTATGTGCCTAAACTTTTTTAAAAGCTATTTATCTTAAGTTTTTTTTGAAATATCTTGTGAAAAATGTAGGTAATTCTCTTTTTTTTGGTTTTTATTTTGGTTTTTTAAAGCTTTTTCCAATAAAATTACCAAAAAATGTAGTAAAATAAATTAGATTAATATGTTTCTGTAGTTTTACTTGTAAATCGGTGTGTGGGGAGTGGATAGGTAGGCTATTGTTGTGAAGATGTACTCGTGTAAGAGTTTTTTATGTTGTGATTGGTTGGGTTAAATTTAGCTATTTAACACTTTGGGTTAATAACTGGGCAATACTTGTTAAAATTTAGTTATCAATGCCAATCAAGTACTTATAACTTAGTTATTACAAAAAGCACTATAAACTAATACATCTGAAACTAAACTTATGAACAGAAAAAGTATCGCTATGCTAGCTGCTACCTTCTTGGTAAGCTCGGCAGTATACGCACAGACAGTTTTGAAGGGGAAGGTGATCGACCAAGACGGGAAACCTATCCCTGGAGTTACAATCACGCTAAGAGATGGAACAGCAACCCAAAGTGGACAAAATGGTGAATTTACGATTAACTATAAGCAGGCGGGGACATTAAGTGTGTCAGCAGTGGGTTATGACCGTAAAGTAGTAAATTTGACCAATCAGACTTCACTTCAGGTCACATTAACGACTGATGAGCGCAATTTGGACGAAGTTGTGGTAACTGCGATGGGAATTACTAGAGATAAGAAATCTTTAGGTTATGCCACGCAGGAAATTAAGGCGAGTGAATTGACAGATGCTGGGCAACATAGCTTAACGGGCGCATTGGCTGGTAAAGCTGCTGGAGTTCAAGTTAATCAATTTGGGGGTGCAATAGGTTCTTCAGCTCGTATTTCCATCCGAGGTAATTCTTCGTTACAGAAAGATCAACAACCCTTGATTGTCGTAGATGGTATTCCCATTACAAATGAAGCACAACGTTCGGGAGATAATACTTATTCAGGGGTTGACTATGGGTCGGGCTTGAATGACATTAATCCAGATGATATTGAAAGCTTAAATATCTTGAAAGGTGGAGCAGCCGCACTTTACGGTATGCGAGCAGGCGCTGGTGTTATTATGATTACTACCAAATCAGGCAAACGCGCTGCCAATGGCGTACAAATTTCGTACGATGGTAATTTTTCTATTGATAGAGTAGTCAATTTACCAAAGTATCAAAATTTATATGGTCAAGGGTCAAGAGGAGATGAATATAGTTACAATACTTTAGGAGGAGGAGAATCTTATCAGGATTATGTAGTTAAGAATTCTTTTAGTTATGTAGATGGTACAGGAGAATTTGGTGTCAACGATAATATTGATGAATCTTGGGGGCCTAGAATGGATATTGGGTTAATGATTCCACAATTTAATAGCCCTGAAGTTAACGGTGTACGCCAAGCAACTCCATGGAATTCCCATAAAAATAATGTCAAGCAATTTTTTCAAACAGGCTTTTCTCAAAATCATAATATTTCTTTACTTTCTAAAACAGATAAGTCTTCTACCCGGGCGTCCATTTCCTTTAGAGATCAGCGCGGGACGGTACCCAATACAGATCAAAAGAAATATACAGCCCAGTTAAATAATGAATATAAGTTAAGCGATAAATTTTCTTATGACATTATGAGTAATTTCACACGTACTGAAAGTAATAATCTCGTAATGCAAGGTTACGATAGTGCTAATCCGATGAATGGGTTGATCTGGTTCGGCCGTCAGGTAGATATGCAAGATCTGAAAAATAATTGGGATCAGCGTGATGAGGCCGGAAATTATACGTACTACAACTGGAATTCCGCCTATCATATGAATCCATTTTATACCATGCATGAGTCTCAAAATGCTCTCAAAATGAATCGTATTTTTGGGAAAACTTCATTGTATTATCAACCTTTTGATTTTTTGAGATTTGAAGGTCGGGTGGGATTGGATTATTATAATACGCATACTTTTGAGACAACCTATTTTAATTTCGACAACAGGAATGGAAAATTCGATGAAATGAAGAATAGTAATTCCGAATTCAATGCAGATTTTATTGCAAACTTCAATAAACAATTTGGAGAACTGAGCTTGACAGGGATTTTGGGTGCAAATTATCGGGATTATCAGTTTGAAACAAACACGTTAGGAGCCAGAGGGTTGAATGTACTAGGGGTCTATACGATCAGTAATAAAATTGGAGATGCCTATACTTTAATGGATCATTCTAAAGGTCGATCAAACTCTGTCTATGCACAAGCCAATTTAGGTTGGCGAGACGAGTTATATTTAGATTTAACCGCGCGGAATGATTGGTCTTCAACGCTGAAAAAATCATTTTTTTATCCTTCAGCAAGTTTAAGTTGGTTGCCTACGGCTAGTTTTGAAGGATTAAAAAGTGATTATTTAAATTTTTGGAAATTGAGGTTCAACATTGTTAAGGTAGGTAATGCAACTCGTCCGTATCAAAACGGAAATTACTACTATGCACAGACAGATTCCTATAATAATTTAGCTCAGATGTATAAGAGTATGACGTATGCAATTGAGGGCTTAGAACCCGAAGCAATTACCTCATACGAAATCGGAACTGAGTTAGGTTTATTCAAAGATCGCCTACATGTGGATTTTACCTACTATAATAAAACCAACAAAAAACAATTGCTTCAGGTGGCAACATCGAATGTGGTTGGTTTTAGTTCTATATTCCTAAATGCTGGTGAAATTAAAAGCAAAGGTGTTGAATTGCAATTAAGAGGCGACATTCTAAAAAGAGGAGATGGGCTAAATTGGACAACGACCATTAACTTCTCAAGAGATAAGAATAAGGTCGTTGAACTTTATCCGCAATTGGGCTTAGAAGATTACAGACTTGGCTGGACTTGGGGTATTTCCAATATGGCATCCGTTGGTAAGCCTTGGGGAACTTTAGTTGGCTCTGGTTTTGATCGTGTAGAAGATGGTCCAATGAAGGGAGCAATAAAAGTCGGTAATAATGGTTTGGTTTCTACACCATTGGATGGTCAGGATATTGGTCAAGCTGTACCCGATTTCTTAGCCTCTATGCGCAACGATTTTACTATCAAGGATTTCAGGTTTGGATTTATGCTCGACTTTAGAAAAGGTGGTGATGTGTGGTCGCAAACTATGGCCCATGGTTATACGACAGGTATTGCAGAAATTACAGCAGCGAATGGCATTCGCGAACGTGCAATTGTAGCTGGTAAGGATGTAATGACAAATGAAAGATTCGCAATGTCGGACGGAAAAGATGGCTGGGTTGAAAATACGATTGAAACTAGTGCACAAGACTGGTACGAAAACGGCGGTATTTCTGAAATGTATGTTTTCGACGGTTCTTTCTTGAAATTGAGAGAAGCTTATGTTTCGTATAACTTGCCTAAACACTTGTATAGTAAGATAAAAGGAATAAAACGTGCCAATATTTCTATTACGGGAACTAATTTAGCTTTGTTATGGGTTCATAAATCTAATACTATGCGTTTGGATCCAGAAGCAGGTGGTGTTTCGAGTGATTCAAGAGGAGTAGGATTTGAACAAGCGACTGTTCCTAATTCAAGAAGTATAGGTCTTAAACTTGGTTTTACATTTTAATTTCTTTATTAGGTTTAAAACGTAATAAAAATAATTTTACACTTATGAATACTTTGATTAAAAAACTTAAATATACACCAATTCTAGCCGCCTTATTGGTGTCGGGATGTACTAAAAATTTTGAAAAAATTAATACCGATCCAGATGCATTGTCAGATGTCCCTCCGCAAAACATGTTAGTAAATGTCATGCGTTATGCCGGAGACCAATTTGGTGGTGACGTTGACGGGTATGGTACATTTGCAGGTTATATTGTTAAAATTCAATATCCAGACAATTTGGGGGGATTAATTCCTTCGAATAATACCTATGGTAATCGCTGGGCTGCTTGTTACTACAATATCACTCAGATGAAGGATTTATTGAAGAAAACAGATGGTGCAGCAGAGAGTTACAAAAATATTCGGATTGTTGCCAGGATATGGAATAATTATATGTGGTCTTATTTATTGGATGGTTGGGGAGATATTCCTTACTCAGAAGCATTTCAAGGGCGTCCAGAGGACGGCTCCATCTTGAAAGCTAAATATGATAAACAGGAAGATATTTTCCCTGCTGTATTGGCCGATCTTAAATCAATTGCGGATGAAATGGCGGCAGGGATAGGTACGGATGAAATGGGGGATTATGATGTGATCTATGGAAAAACCAATAGTGGAAGTGCGGATATAAAGGAGCAAATGTTAAGGTGGCAAAAATTCTGTAACGCGTTGCGCTTACGGATGGCAATGCGGATTTCTTCTGTTGCGCCTGCATTAGCAAAATCGACTATTGAGGAAATTGCCAAGAATAAAGAGAAATATCCTATTATTGAGACAAACGCAGAAAACTGCCAGATGTTTTTCCCTGGTACTTTACCCTATATGGAACCTTGGTATGAATCAGGTATCAACGGTAACCGGATCAATAATTGGGGAATGTTTGATATTTTTATTGATCATTTAATTGAGACCAAAGATCCAAGGATAGCTTCTATCGCCCGAAAAAATAATGAAGGCAAGTATGTTGGATTTGTAAATGGTTCATTGACAAATCCGTCTCCTTCAACCTCGATTTCTTGGATTGGCGATCATTATATCAATGATCCTGCTGGAGCGGTACCTTTCTATAGGGCTTGTGAAACGTATTACCTGTTAGCTGAAGCTGCTTTATCCGGATACAATGTTGGTATTTCCGCAAAAACGGCCTATGAAACAGGGGTTACACTGTCCATGCAAGATAATAATATCGCAACAGATGACATCGCGGCTTATCTCGCTGATGCAGGTAAATTTGATAATACTAAAGACCGTATTTACTGGGACATGTGGGTAGCTTTGTTTAAAGAAAATTTTGAAGCTTGGAACCTGTACAGAAGAACTGGTATACCTAGTACAAACTATCCTTCGAAAATTCAAAAATTCAAAAAAGTACACACCGATCAACCATGGCGTTTGCCGTATCCGAATAATGAGTATTTGTATAATACAGAGAATGTTAACGCGGCTGCAGCTGGAACTGTGGATTACAATTGGGGTAAGCGGTTATGGTGGGCTAAAGATAATGGCAAAGAATAGTTTCACATGTTTATTTTTACGCAGCGGGGTAACTTCGGTTATCCCGCTGTTTTTTTATGATTTCTTTCGATTCTACACCGGTTAGGGTTTGCATGAATAAGCGGATTAAGGCGAATAGAGGGTATTTAAAGGAATAGCCGAAGTTGGAAAATCTACAATGGGCTGGCTACAAGCTTCATTTAGTCATCAATGACAGGGGCGGGATTTTGAATGTTCTGATTATGGCATGGACGCAAGACCTCTGCTTCGCTATCGTTTCGTGTCTCCTCCGATACATCTCCGTATCAGAGTCTGGGTGTATCCGTGGTGAGTGCGACATGAGTCCGTGGTGAGTCCGAGTTATACTCGGAGATAAGACAGTAGCATGGCTGTCAGAAAACGCTCTTATCTGCTCCTAAGTACGAATAAGGCCCGAAAATGCCTCGAATGATCTTCGAAGAAGGGGTTAAATAGTAGATAAGACACGGACTCCGTTCTGAAAAATAACACCAGTGACACACTATTGAAGGTCCTCAACGGATTTATATCTGGTAATGAAGGTCCTCAACGGATTTATATCTGGTAAATGGATAAATGGGCCAAATAGTTTTGTCGTATCGGTTAAAAATAAAAAATCTAGTTTGCTGATAACAAGAATTGAACAGGCATAAAAAAAGGTTTTCAAACGGGGAGAATGAAAACCTTAAATAACCAATTATAAACCTAAATTATGATACAACAAAGATAGTGTGTTTATTACACTTTGTCAAGAGTTATTTCAAAAAAAATTAAATCTTTTTGAAAACGATACTCGAATTGTGCCCACCGAAACCAAAAGCATTGCTCATTGCGGTTTGAACAGCTTTTTCTAATGGCTGATTGACGACAATGTGAATTCCCTCGGGAATTTCGGGATCGATATTTTCGATATTAATTGTTGCCGGAATTACATTATTGTTGATGGATTTTATGGCAATGATTGCTTCGATAGCGCCGGCTGCCCCAAGTAAATGTCCTGTCATTGATTTTGTAGAACTGACCCATGGATTATTTAGCTTTCCAAAAGCTCGTTGTACGGCTTTAAGTTCGGCGATATCTCCAACTGGGGTTGAAGTCGCGTGGAGATTTAAATAGTCGAGCTCATCGGTATTAATTTTAGCCTCCTCCAAAGCCAGTGACATGGCTTTTGCTACGGCTATCCCTTCGGGATGAGGCGAGGTCATATGGTAAGCATCTGCGGTCATTGAAGCTCCGACAAGCTCTGCGTAAATTTTTGCACCTCTTTGCTTGGCATGTTCATATTCTTCCAAGATAAGTGCTCCAGCTCCCTCACCCATAACAAAACCATCACGATCACGGTCAAAGGGTCTGCTTGCAGTCTGGGGGCTATCATGCCGGCTCGACATGGCTTTCATAGCAGAAAAACCGCCAACTGAAGCCGGGGTAATGGGGGCTTCGGAACCGCCGCTTATAAAGACTTTGGCTTTGCCGAGCCTAATGTAATTAAAAGCGTCCATAAAGGCCGTATTGGATGTGGCGCAAGCCGATACGGTAGTGTAATTGATTCCTTTTAAACCATACTTCATTGAAATCATGCCTGAAGCCATATTGACGATAAGTCTAGGAACAAAGAAAGGGCTGAATCTTGGTTTATAATCTCCTGTTACGTAGCTTTCTACCTCTTTTTCGAAAGTTTCCATACCGCCCTGGCCAACACCCCAGATGACACCGATATCAAATGGATCTATAGCATCGAGATCTAGTCCCGAATCTTCCATTGCTTGCGCTGCACTGTATAAAGCATATTGCGTAAAGAGATCACTCCGTTTAATCTCATTTCTATCTAAGTATTTTTCAGGTTGAAAGTGTTTAATTTCACTTGCAATCTGTGTTCGAAACAACGAAGCATCAAAACGGCTAATAAGCGTTGTGTGGTTTTCGCCTCGCAAAATGTTATCCCAAAATATGTCTATGTTTTCTCCCAGCGGGTTAATTGTTCCCATGCCAGTTATTACAACTCTTTTCATCTCTTTTTATTTTAATATAAACTTATAAATATACCAATTGGTATTTGTTTTTGTAAAAAAATTAAGCCTTAATCTCCCGATCCACCATTTCCTTCATTTTATCCAATACAATGGCAAGATCTTTTCCTCGTCCGGAAATCTTGGAAAGCAAGATTCCGCCTTCGACCATCGCCATAAAGGTGATGGCATAATTTTCAGCAGAAATATGCTGTTTAAATTCACCGCTTGCAACCCCTTCTTCAAGAATTAGAATTAACCGCTGTCTCCAAAGGTCAAAAGAACGTCTGACTTTGGGGGTTAAAAAAGATAGCGAATCATCGGCCTCCACGGCCGCATTCATCATGGGACAGCCTCCTGAAGCTGCGATATTTTTGAAATTGTCCTTGTAGAAATCTAGAAAAGACAAAAGCTTCTTTAGTGATGTTTTTTGCTGTATAATCTGCTGATTAACAGCTTCTGAAATTTTTCTGCTCTGATAGGTATAGACATGGGTAGCTAGGTCATCCTTGTCCTTGAAATTACCGTAGATACTTCCTTTTGTTAAACCAGTCGCTGTCGTGATGTCCGAGAGCGAAGTTGCAAAGTAGCCTTTTTTATTAAAGATGGGCGCAGTCTTTTCAATGATATATTGTCGTGTCTGTTCTGCTTTTGACATGTAATTCCTGTTCTTTTAATGCAAATATAAAAAATACTTTTTGGTATATTAATAATTTGTACAGGAATGCCTTAGAAATGGGTTTTATTTCGCCTTTGAAATGCGATAGGTGCAGCGGGGTGCATTTTCGATGATGTATTCTGTTCTGCATATACGATATGCCGGACCGATGAGTTGCTGAAAATTATTCAGTTCTGAACGGCAAAATCCCTGACATTCGGTTGCTGCTGCACATATGGGGCAATGATTTTCAATGAGAAGATAATCGTCAGCCTCTTTTTTCCATTCTGCCATATAACCTTCCGCCGTCCTTTTTGCGGCTATAATTTCAAGTTTTTTTTCGATGGATTCAATATCCGATAGTGCGTCAGTATATTTTTGATATACTTTAGACTCCCGATCACTGATAAGTAGATCCAAAGCATTCTCGCCGAGCACTTGTTTAATCGACTGCAGCAATTGTACTGTAATGTCGGCGTGACTATCTGGAAATCGTGCCATGCCCTGCGGTGACAGACTGTAATAAGTCGAAGGGCGGCCTATCCCTTCGCTCCGGGCATTGGAGACAATCAGGTTTTGATTCGCCAGGTTCAATAAATGTTTACGGGCCCCTTCTTTTGTTATAGCCAACTCTGTTGCAATCAAAGCTGCAGTGGCTTCTCGGCGCATTTTTAATAACATTAATATTCGATCAGCTGGATTCTTCTGCATTTGACAATAAAAAAGTTGTTTTATATAACATCAGCAAAGGTAGTGTTTTTATTTTTTGTTCTAAAATGTGTTTCAAACACAGGTTTATCCTTTTTGATTTATTTTTATGACTTTAATAAAACAACTAATTAGTTGTTTTATTAAGTTTGATTCTCTAGTTTTGACTTATCATAAAAACAATAAAACTATGCACAAATTTCAATTACCCCAGTTGGGATATGCCTATGCGGCACTTGAACCATATTTTGATCGCGAGACCATGACGATTCATCATCAAAAGCATCATCAAGCTTATGTTGACAATCTAAATAAGGCATTGGAAGGAACAGCAGGCGAAGCTGACGATCTATTGGATATATTAACAAGCGTAAGTAAATATAGCCCAGCAGTCCGCAATAACGGTGGCGGTCACTTTAACCATACGCTATTTTGGGAAATTTTATCGCCCAATCCAAAAACGGTACCCACTGGGAAGTTAGCCGATGAGATAAACGCCGCCTTTGGTTCTTTGGAAGAACTCAAAGCCAAGATCAAAAATGCGGGACTTGGGCAGTTTGGTTCGGGCTGGTCTTGGCTCTATGTAAAACATTCTGGCGCCTTAGCTATCGTAGCTACTCCCAATCAGGATAATCCGCTGATGGATACACAATCGATCGGCAGAGGTTTCCCTATTTTGGGGGTCGATGTTTGGGAGCATGCTTATTATTTGAAATATCAAAATAAAAGAGCCGATTATTTGGATGCATTTTGGTCGCTTTTGGATTGGTCTGTTGTTGAACAAAAATACGATACTGTGATTGCAGGCTTGGTTTGATATGTTTATAAATAAAGTTGAAAACACGGGTATATTGGCTTTAGATCTAATTGATTTTAAAACCGATCTTGCTATCCTAAGTTTTGACATCAAAACATTGTTGTATCAGGAAGCAATCGTTAAAGAAAAAGAATTCAGAGAAGCTTTGGCGGCGGTGGATTGGTCTGCTTTTCGAAATAAGGCGGTTGCCATTAGCTGTTCTGTGGACGCAATTATCCCGCCTTGGGTCTATATGGCCCTGGCGGAAAAACTTCATCCTGTTGCAGCGTATTACGATTTTAAGGCGATGGAGGATTTGGAAATAGACCTATGGATGCAGGCTTTACAAGCGATAGATTTGTCGAATTTTCAGCAGCAAAAAGTTGTCATACGGGCCCGTCCTAATATTCCGGCGTCACTTTATATGTTAGCGACAGAACGATTGATTCCTATTGTCCAGACGTTGATGTATGGTGAGGTTGGTATGCCAAAAGTTATTTTTAAAAAAGGGAAAGTATAATGAAAGCATTAATATTCAATGGCGCCTTGGAAAGAAGGCAAGAATCTACATCAGGAAAATTGTCACACTATTTTTCCGACCAACTGAACCAAAGGGGGGTTGAAAATACTATTTTTAATTTGGCTGATAGCGGAATACCCTTATTTGATTTGAGTCTCAATTGGGTACCCAATGCTGTTAAGATTATGAATACCTTGTTTCTTGAGGCAGATATACATTTTTGGTTGTCTCCGCTTTATCATGGAAGTATTCCCGGTGTCATGAAAAACTGTTTGGATTGGCTTGAAGTCAGCGCTAAAAATAAACCGGCTTACCTGACGGATAAACATATCGGACTGGTTTGTTGGGCCGATGGTGTGCATGCACTACAGGGCATTAATGCAATGGATGCTATCGCGAAGTCGCTCCGCACCTGGACATTGCCCTTTAGTGTGCCCATCATGAAATCTGGGCTTTTTGAGTCCGACAATCCAAATGGGTTGTCTTCGGCTTACCAGTGTAAGCTGGACTTGCTGATCGATATTGCTACGAAAAAGAGTAGTGAATCTCGTTGATAAAAAAAGTCACTCAAATTATCGAGGGCACTGAAAAAGTAGATATAAAATAGTCTATAAAAGATAAGCGGATGAACAGCTCGTAAGATGTTCATCCGCTTTCTTTTTTTGTTTTAATGTCTCGTCGTATGTTTGATTTAATCTCATAATATGTTTATTAGATTTGAAGAATGCGTGGTTAAGACAGTTGTCTCGTTGGTAGCAGGATACCGCTCAGGACGTTTCGTCACACGCTTTCTTTCATCTCAAAACTGGATAGTTCGATGGATCTTAAAATCTGCATTTACGACGATAGTTTTATAGATGTTATTTTATATTAAATCAATGCTATGAAATGGATTGGAATTGATGTAAGCAAAATCAGTTTTACGGTTGCTTACCCTACAGAAAACGCTTATCGTTCGGAAATCTTTAAGAACGATTGTAAAGGTATTAAACAGTTTATCACCACACTTCATAAGGACAATTACCAATGTATCCTGGAAGCTACAGGAACGTACAGCACTCTTTTGCTCTATTTGCTCCAAGAAGCACATATAGCTGTGTCCATGGTAAATCCTAAACAGATTAATCACTTTGCCAAGATGATGCTAAGTGTCACAAAAACTGATAATCTGGATGCTAAGTTAATTGCTATGTATGGAGAAAAAATGAAACCTGATATTTATAAGATTGCAAGCTTGGCCATTCAAAGACTTCGGCAAAAACGAACTCTACTTCGACAATTTAAGAAGCAATTACGTATGCTTTTAAATGTTCAGGAATCATTTCTCGCGCTACCAAAAGTCGACCAAACGGCAAACAAAGCTCTAAAAAAGAGTATTGCTTTCATTGAAAAGCAATACAAGAATTGAATCTTAAGATAGTCGCCGTAACCCGTAATGAATTTTCAAAACAGCTAGATCACCTGACATCTATTAAAGGGATAGGAAATGGAGTCGCGACTGAACTTATAATGGCAACTGGTGGTTTTGAGTATTTTAATTCAGCTAAAAAATTCGCAAAATACATTGGCGTATGTCCCAGCTATCAGCAGTCGGGAACATCAATTAAAACTAAAGGAATCATTACTCGTCATGGCGATCCAGAACTTCGCTCGCTACTTTATATTGCCTCCTGGTCGGCAATCCGATATAATACCCAGTGTAGGGAATTATATGAATGTTTAAAAATTAAAGGTAAATCAAGCAAGGTGGCATTAATGGCTGTTATAAATAAATTATTAAGACAGGCCTTTGCAGTTATTATATCGAATACGGATTACGTTGACAATTATACATGTTCAACAGAATAAATAGTTATAAAAAATTTGGAATTTAATATAGTTCGTCCTGAAATGAGTTGACAGCAAAGTTGACTTATTATGAAAAAACAACTCAAAGGCACTTACAGGCGCTCACAACGAGACTACACTTTAGCCTTTAAATTACAGGTTTTGATGCAAGTTTAAAAAGTCGAAGTGACCTACAAACAGGCGCAAAAACACTATGGGATCCAGGGCAGAAGTGCGGTTTTGGCTTGGTTAAGAAAATACAACACTTTCAGACCCCACAGTTGTTTGGGGGATATGACGCCTGAAATGTTTATCGAAAAACAGGTCAAAGGATTTTGCTTAGTTTCGTCTGCACATAGAGTGATCGCATATTTTGGAGAATAGGTTTTAGATGCGTTGTCCGGTTATTTTTAACCGCCCAAATTGAGATTTAAATCCCTTTTGGCTATTGCTTTTTGATATATCTAATTTGGTGTTTGCAGGCTCAAAAAGATTCAGCTGTACAGTTCCGGATTGGTGCCATTTATCTCCTAGAAATGTGCAGTCCTTGAGCTGATAGCGTACATAGTCCAGGTGATAAATATTTTGCACATTGGTATAGGGAGGATCAATAGCTTACAGGACCCTTTTAATCAATATACCGTTGGAAGTTTATAAACATTGTAGTATTAGAGATTTGAATTGTGGTTTCAGATCAATGTTATTCAATCTGTTTCGGGTTAAGCTGTAAATTTCAGCTTCTTTGTCAAATTGTCCCATATCCGCTTAAATATAGATTTATCCTCTGTAATTATTTCAGCATTTCCTAAAACCCCAGGTTTCAGTTTGATCAATGAATCTTGTTTTGATCTGATTAAGTCCACTTTCGTAAAGAATACACTGTCTTTTATCGGTATATCCGACATATATATTATATTTCCATGTAAATATCCATATTCAGTATAAGGGTAACCACGTACCTTTATTAGTACAGATTGTCCCAACTTAACCTTAGCTGATGCATCTTGGGAAAGCAAAATCTCACCGTAGTATTGCTCATTCTTAGGGTTGATATAGAATAGTTTCTGACCCAACGCAACGGACTGGTTGCTCTGTAAGAATTCCCCATATATCAACTTCCCATTTGACGGGCTTGTCATTACATATTGTCTTTTCCAGTTTTCTGCATCACTGATAAAGCTGTTAAGCCCCTGGATAAACTTTTTCTGCTCTTCCGAAATTTGGTTTTCGATGTCGGTCAGTTCCCTAGTCTTTGACAAAAGACTGTTCTGATAAGATATCAGGTTGTTTTCCATTTGTGGGATTGTTTGTCGCTTAGCCAACAAAAGAGTTTCCTTGTCCTGTAATTCAGCTGGACTAATAACCTTTTTATCTGCAAGAATTCTATAACGTTCAAACTCCCTCTCGGTGAGTTCCAATTGTTGTTTCTGAAGCTCAAAAGATTGACTGTTTTTGGCATACTGTTCTTGCGCATTAACAATCTCTTTATGAATTGTTGATCTGCGTTTTTGATAGATTCCATCATCGCCCGAGGACAAATAGTTTAGGTATGTTAGGTAGAAATTTTGATAGCTGGTTTGTAGCTCCCCAAGATTGAGATCTCTTGGTGCAATCAGTTTTTCCAGATTATAAGGCTGCTTTCCGTCCTGACGCAGCTGCTGAAGTCTATCCAAAAGCATTAATACCTGTTCATGGTCAGCTGTACTTTCGAGGTAGGCCAACGGCATTCCCATTGTGACCCATGTACCATCTTTTACCAACAGCTTTACGAGGTTTCCTCCCACTTTTGCAGAAATTACTTTGGGAGCATCAGCGGTATTGAACTTAATTGAGGTACTCACCATTTCGGGATAGCGAATGAATGTCGAAAGTCCTCCAATAATTAATATCGTAAGTAAGATAAACGTAATACCCCTTCTTAAAAGCCAAGAAGGCGGCTTTGCGATGATCTCCTGTAGGTCCTCCGAGTGTATACCAGATTCGGGTATAAATGATTTTTTCTTAGCCATCTAATTTCCTAGTTCTAATTGGTTTTTTACTAATTCAAAGTATTTACCGTGTGATGCTATAAGTTCTGCGTGGCTTCCTTGTTCAACAACGTTTCCTTTTTCCAACACGATAATATTATCCGCGTTCTTGACTGTACTAAGTCTGTGAGCAATCACAATTACCGTTTTTTTTTGAAAAAAACGGTCAAGATTTTCAATAATTATTTTCTCATTATTGGCGTCAAGAGAGTTTGTCGCCTCATCCAAAAATATAAACTCAGGCTCTTTATATACAGTTCTGGCAATCATTAAGCGCTGCCGCTGCCCTTGGCTAAGCCCCTTGCCGGATGTGCCAATTTTGGTAACTAAACCAAAAGGTTGCTCCGCAACGAATTCGTTTAAATTTGCAATTTCTATGGAATTATCTAGTCGTTGTCTATCTACGAACTCGGTATTGACGGTGATATTGCGTTCTATTGTATCAGCATAAATGTAACTGTCTTGGAGCACAGCACCACACTTTTCCCTCCATAGAGAGAAGTTAAACTGTTCCAACCGTTTGCCACCAACAAGAATTTCACCTTCTTCATATTCATAAAAGCGGAGCAGCAGTTTCAGTATCGTTGTTTTTCCACTGCCGCTGGTACCTACAATTGCTGTAGTCTTTCCTGCAGGAAAATACAAGTTTAAACGGTTGAAAATTGGTTCATTGCCAGCGCCATAGTAACGAAAAGTGAGATTCCGAATTTCAATGTCTTTTTTTTCAGGCAAGCTATCTAAATAATCTTTTTTTACATCTTCTTCATCCTCAGATTTATATATTTCATTGAGGCGATTCATACTAATTTTAGCGTCTTGAAAAGACTGAACAAATCCAAGTAACGCTTCCACAGGACTGCTGACCATTCCAACTATATATTGAACAGCCATCATTCCACCAAGGGTCATATCGCCATCAATCACTGCTTTGGCACTGACAAAAGTAATTAGGATGCTTTTGGTTTGATTAATTGCCAAAGAACCGATCGACTGATATTGCGAAAGAGCTAAACTTTTTACCTTGAATCTGAACAATCTCGCTTGTAAAGCTTCCCATCCCCATCGTTTCTGCTTCTGGGCATTATTAAGTTTGATATCTTTGATACTCTGAATCATTTCAACCATGTAAGTCTGATTCTCAGAAGAAATCTTGAATCGCTTGTTGTCGAGATCCTGCCTATATTTCATAAATAGAAGTATCCAAATAGTGTATAGCACAGTAGCAATAAAGAAGATCAAAAAAACTACCTGATTATAAATAACCAATAGCACGCCGAAGATTAGCATATTGACTAAGGAGAACAAAGTATTTAAGGTATCTCCCGTCAAAAACGTTTCAATGCGTTGCTGGTCCGTCATTCGCTGTATCAAATCACCATGCGTCTTTGTATCAAAAAAGCTCATGGGTAATTTCATAATCTTTATTAAGAGGTCTGTGAGGATCGAAATATTGACACGCGTACTAATGTGGAGCAAAATCCAGGATCGGATGAACGATACCGAAGTACTGCCCACAAATAACATGAGTTGCGCGATCAGAATTAAATTTATAAAACTGATGTTTTTAGTATTGATGCCTATATCTACGACTGACTGTGTCAGAAAAGGTGTGATCAGCTGTAGAACTGTGCCTAATACCATGCCCAATATCAGCTGTGTGAAGAGCTTTTTGTATCTATAGAAATAGGTAAACATTTTGCTCCATTTGAGCGAAGGGTCAGGTTCCTCCTCATCGAGTTCATAGAATTCGGGGCTAGGCCCTAGGATTAGTGACAGCCCTGAATGGATATCTTTTGAAGAATACCAGTTACTAGAAAACTCTTTACTATTATAGGTTATCAAACCTGTTGCAGGATCTGCAATATAGTATTTCCCCTTCTTAATTTTATAAAGTATGACGAAATGATTCTGATTCCAATGCAAAATACAGGGTAATTCTGCGTCTTGAAGCTGGTCCAAGTTAAGCCTGACACCATAGGTGCGAAATCCCAATTTCTCGGCAGCCTCGCTAATGCCGAGCATATTGACACCTGTATCCGTTGTTTGACAAAGTTTGCGAATCTTTTGAATAGACACAGAGTGTCCATAATATTTGAATATCATGCGTAGACAGGTGGCGCCACAATCCATCATGTCCATTTGCTCATAATAAGGAAAACTTTTTAGCATCTAAATCTTATACTATCTTTTTCCGAATGCAACCTGCTTGTCCGATGATCGATAGATTTTTCTTTACATATGACATCTACTTGCTCTGAGACATCTTAAGAGGCTGTTTACGATGTGTCGTCTGCTCGTTCAGGTGTTTGTAACCAGCACCGACTTCGTTTTAGAAAAAATACTTTAAATCGATAGGACTGTAAATTTCAGGAAGTTCTTTGCCATTAATGTAAAGGGTAGGAGTAGCACGAATTTTCATAGCCTCGCACCAGTTTCGCATCTCCAATACCTTCTCCGTTTGACGGTTCAATTCTCCATTCATAGGATATTTAACCGCAAATGCATCGTATTTCTTAACTGATGCCAGATACCAGTCATCGAGGGCTTCATGTACCTTTTGTTTTCCATATTTTTCCTGAATCGCCAGAAGGTGTTGGACGGGAGCTGTTTTAATATCTCTTTCGTCACCAGAAGCGGTAAATATAATTCGGAGCTTCACATTGCTATTTTTTCTAACAATTTCTTCAAGGATGAGATGAGTACTAGAACAAGGTTGGCAATAAGGATTACAAACCTTAACAATTTCATTTGCAGCACTTTCATTGCCTATAACCAGACCTATGCCATTGACAGGATAATTAATTGTTTCACTCTTCTCCAATATTGAAGCAAAAATCGTAGGGTTATATAAAAGCTTCTTCCATTTCATCTCATATTCTTTACTATCATTTGCTCGTTTCAAGATTGGAATAGACAGATTAGATGCAAGTAAAAATATAATTCCCAAAAAAATATTTAAAATGAGCTGAAGGTGATTTATTTGCTCGAATTTGAAATCATTATTGATCAGAAACACTATTCCCAAGCAAGCATTTACTAAGATCACAAATTGGGAACCAAGACAAAGCGGGCACCATTGTTGTATAACTCTCGCTTGGTAGTAAATAGAAAAGATCAAATAGGGAGTAATTATAATTGAAGTTAGCGACCAGATAGTCAAATTGCTGGCCTGACTAAAAAATATAAGCTGGCTGATAAAAAAGGTAGCAAAATAAGCCAATCCCCAAACTGACCAACTGATATCCATAAATTTTGATCGTGAAGAAGATAGTACTGCTTCGCAATTGGATTTCTTGCCAAGCATACCACAAACCTCCTTGATAAACGGATCCTGAGAATTCACATCGAGTTTAATCAACAGAGCAGATATGAAGCTTCCAAACAAACTCGTACATAGAAAAGCCCCGCCAATTAAAGTTAATTTAGAAATTCCCTGGCTAAAAAGAAGCAGCAAAGATACAATTAGTATCAGAAGAGAAATGTAAAGTGGTAATTTGCCTGAAAATTCTTCAGTTCGCTCCATTTTTCGATTCTGAACGTATCCAATTTCATTTTTTGCACCAGAACCATCGAGCAAAAGCACTACTCCTTTATCTATGTAGCTAAACTCAACAAAGGTTAATGTATTGATTTTATCTGTTAAGGGTTCTAAATAGGTAATGGAATTATTATCTGCCTTTGAAACTACTGTAAACTGAGAATTTGACCATCCTTCTTTCTGAACAGAACAGATAAAGGGGAGTTCGAAATCATCATAGGAATTATCTCCCTTTCGAAGGGCCGCGCTTTGAATAGCATATTCACCTAATGCATCTTTAATAGATAATAAGGACGGATAATCAACATTTGACTCTAGCAGCTCTTTTAACCTCCTCTCAGTGAATTTTACCTTGTATCTGTTTAAGACATACGAGCATACACTCAAAAGGTTATTGGATTTTTTTAAATTAAAAACACTCAT
This sequence comes from Sphingobacterium sp. UBA7253, assembly GCF_002472745.1. NCBI lineage: Bacteria > Pseudomonadati > Bacteroidota > Sphingobacteriia > Sphingobacteriales > Sphingobacteriaceae > Sphingobacterium > Sphingobacterium sp. UBA7253. The sequence goes on from NZ_DKSP01000204.1 coordinate 18,907, forward strand.
AATTCGAATATCGTATACGGCGCCAAGCAACGCCGGGAATTTTATATTATTAACGCCTAAGCACTCATGGGCTCACGATATGGAGCCATTATTATTCATGATACGTAAAACAGTAATCCTATTTTATATTTAATCGTTGAGGGCTTTCTGAATCCAGGTCTTGGCGGTTTCTTCCAAATTATCTGGAGAAGTACTTCTTTGGCTCATATTTCCATTTTTATCAAAAACGATGTAGCTAGGGATATAGTCAAAGTTGTATTTTTTCATAATCGTAGCGAATTGGTTTTTATAAAGATAATAATGCTCGCCCATAAGCACTTTGGTTAGTTCGTAAAATCTGTTGCGGTCTGAAGATTCGTCTGTTAGATATAGGAATGTAATATCATCTCTATTTTCAAAACTTTTTTTGACCTTTTCCATTGCTGGGGAGGCAGCAAGACAGGGACCGCACCACGTTGCCCAAAAATCCACAAAGACTACTTTACCTTTGTGTTTTTCTAAGATAGTGCTCAAAACATCTTCATTTTTTTTATCGAATGGAAGAAAAAAAGTTTCCTCATTATTTTTCTTCTGATTACGCTTGTTAATCTCAGATTGATGCAAAATATAACTGCTTAATCGATTATTTTTAAAGTGGGCAATGATATCGTGTAGATTCTCGTTGCTTAATTGCTTTCCTTCATTTAAAGCCTTAATGTACGCGCTGGCGGTCATCATGTCAAGAAATAGATTACTATTGTCATGAGATAAATATTTAAACGTATTTTTTAGGCTTTCGGTAAAAACAATAGGACCAACTTTCAAAATATCAGGAAGCTCTAAAAGCGTATCCTTTTGGATGGTAAGCAAAAGGTCAAAATAGCCAGATGGAAGAAGGCTAACTGTATCTAAATATTCAGTTGTTATGAGACGGTCATAATATGACCTTGTTTTAACCGCCAGGTTGACTTCTTTTTTATCATCTATTCCTATCATTCTGTAATATGCCAAAAGGCTTTTTTTGTAGTCTTTTAAGAGTTGTGTAATCTGAAATGTTTTAATCAGTTCCGAATAATAGTTTTTCAGGAATTGGGACGGTGCATTTTTCACCAAAGAATCTTCCATTTGATGCATTTGAAGCATTTTAACTTCTACAAATTCCTTTTCGGAGGCAACTTTAGATCCTCTTTTCTCTACTGTCGGCCGGTAAGATAACATTTTCATAATGAGCTTTTCCTGAAAACCAGAATTGTCAAAAACCTCTTTGTAAGAACCATGATATTCCAGATCAAAATTGGCGGAATCGGTTACATGAAGGTTTATAAAATTGGTTTCATTCGGAATCAAAATAGTTGACAGGTAGCGGCCATTTAATCTAAAAAAAACAGAAGTGGGACCAAATGTGAATTCGGATAACAAAAGAGTCGAATCATTAACGCTCCTAAATGTCACCGGTCGGTCGCCTTGTAAAGGATTACTCATAAAAGGGCCATCAACTTCAACATCTTTAAAATAATTTGGTGATCCCCCTTGTAATATAAGTGAAACATAACCGTCAGACATATAATTACTCTGTGCGAAACAGTTCGATAGTAGTAACAGGAAGGACCCAATAAAAAATAGTCGTATTATTAGCATAATCTTACCCTAAAAAAGAAAGTGAAGTTGTTTTTTTGATGTGGTAAATTTGGTATTATACAATTTCCATAAAAATGAGAGTGTTGCAATAACACTCTCAAAAAATCTGTTATTTAGGGATACATCCCCAAATTCCCATATAGTATCCACAACGTCCTGGTGCTGAATCTGTTGTTACGCAATCTGTCTGATCTGCCCCACGACAAGGAACTGGTTTAAGACCGCCAACAACTGATTTTAATTGTTCTCTCGAAAGAAGTTCTTTACTTTGAATGGATTTTAAATTAATCTTTTTCATAACTTTGTTTTATAAGATTATAATGCCCGCTCACTCCGGGACATTTTCGGAGGGCCTTTTTACAGAGAACCTTCTGATGGCTTAGGTCTGCTTGCAACCTGCCTAAGCCTTTTTTTCTACGTAGTTCTTTAGATTAAACCTTTTTGCCAGCTAGCTGGCAGTTTATACAGCCTATACCGAGCACAATAGAATTAACCGGCCATCTGTTTTTTTTATCTGACTCTTAGATTCGATGTTTTCTGTTCTTCCATGAATCCACATTTGTCTATATAATACCTTTTTATGCTGCAATTTGATGTTTACACCAAAATAATAGATTATCTCGCCATCAAAGTTCATTTTACCTGAATCGAAAGATTGTAGCCATTTCAGCTGCTATGGAGAATATATGAACAGAAGGGCGAAATTGGTAAAAGGGTATTTCATTTTTTGAAAAATGAAATCTTCAATCTTGTATCTTGAAAAATGGTTAATGAATGCATATGTAGAAGTACTGTTCAAATATTGAGACCGCTGTATAGCTCTTTGGAATAAGGTGCATAAGAGTTTGCAATGGTTCAATATATATTGACAAGTATCAGTTAGCCTATTTTTTAAGTTAATATTATGTAATAATTTCATTATTATATAACTGAATTAATTTTAGAGTTATTATTGTTGGTGTATTGTATGTTATTGATTGTAAGTTGTTTATAATTTTTTAAAAATAATTGTTAGCTTGTAAGAAAGTAAGTATTCCTTCTATTATGTTAAATTTAACACTTTATTTGAAGTGTTTTATTAATAAAGTAAAAAAACTACACATTTGTGTAATAAAATATTCAAAAATAATTAAACGATTTCTGCGAGACCCTATCAAGTGCCGAAGAAGCTTTCGGATCCGGTCGCTATCACTGTCAATACCCATATATTCAGTTGTCAAACTCAATCTCACTACTTTAAGTCATTTCCTGTCGTATAAGCTTTGTCGGGAATAGCCTATGTATTTATTTTTTCTTAAAATCTCCAATATTCTTTTGTAATTTGCTCGTAAGTTATCTATTCAAAATTGTTTTGTAATTAAATCCAAGTTGTTTATCATTGTAATTGATAACTTAATTTCCTTTCTATTCCTAAATCATGGTACTCAACGGGTTAAGTGGGTTTAATTGTTTAAATGATTAAGATATTGGATTAATGATGTTTCAGTTGAGAGAGTTAACGAAGATATTTGCCTTTTTTATAGTATACTTTACTGTACATGCTGTAGCTGCACAGAGTTTTTTGCCATTGGATGAAAATAAATATCGATCTGAGGCGGAAAAATTATTGCTGTCGAGTTCGGAGGACAGTGTGAAAGCAATGCAGCATTTTTATTTGGCAGATTACTATAGATTTAGAGATACGACCAAATTTTGGGATCATATGCAACAGGGGGAGCGGTTAGCCAAACCGTTCCGGAGCTTACAGGCGATGGGGGCACTTTACAAAAGCTTTTATTATGGGCAATTTCTGGATAGTAAAAATGCAGGAGTTGAAGCCCAACGATGTGTAGACCTCCTTGGAAATGCGCAAAAGCCTTTTCAGCAGGGGCTTTTGGCCAAAGCTTGGTATAATCTGGGCTTAATTCGATTTCCTAAAAAAGGATTTGCTGATTTTCTGGATATTCTTAACGGGAAGTGCTTGCCTTATGCGAAAGCACATGATCCCATCATGGAAGGTAGTATAAATACGATGATCGGCATGACGTTTATGTCGTCCAATCAGCTTGCAAAAGCTGATGAATACCATCAATTGGCCATAAAACAGCTCGAGCAGCAAACGCCGAGTGCCGCACTTGTGGTGGCTTATCTCAATACAGTCAGTAATTATTGCTATCAGGTGAAATCCAAAGAAGCAAGAGTACTGTTGGACAAGGTCAAACAGCTCCTGAACGAATACCCGAATTCTTCCCAATTACCCAACTACTATTACAATGAAGCGCTTTATTTTACCACAAAGCAACAGACTGATGAAGCCCTTCGCCTGTTGGATATCGGTTTGGATTGGTCGGTGAAAATGAACAATTGGAAATTATTCCAGATGATGCGGTTCAGAAAGTTTAATGTGTATCTCTTACAGAAAAAGTATGCTGATGCTAAACTGCAGTTGGAGGAAATCGTGAAAAATGGATTATTAACGCGAGATCTTTACAACAGTAAAATTGTGTACAGTCAACTGGCGGGTGTGAATGAGCTTATGGGTAATTATCAGGATGCGCTGAAGATGTCCAATATGGCAAATAAACTATCCGATAGCATTCAGAAGGTCCAATTGCTGGAAAAAATGAATGAGATGGAGACGAAATATAAGACCGTTGAAAAAGAAAAAGAAATTTTGAATCTACGCGCAGAAAAGGACCGTAACCAATTTCGGATTTTTCTCGTTTTGGGTATTGCCGTTTTGCTTTTTTGTATTGTGCTTTTTGTTGCTTTTTTCTATCGAAAACAACGGAAGCTCAATACACAGATTCAGCTCAACCACGAAATTGTGTTGGACAAATTGGAAAAGGAAAAACAGCTACAAATTTCGGAATCTATGCTCAAGGGGGAGCAGCAGGAGCGTCAGCGTATAGCCCAAGATCTGCACGATAGCATAGGAGGTATGTTAACAGGTTTAAAATTTAAGATTGCCGGCGATGTAGCAAAGGGTACGCTCTTGACTGATGAAGTGCCGCAGAAGTTGAACGACATCTTAGGCGAAGTAAGGCGGATATCCCATAATCTAATGCCCGAATCGTTGCGTCAGTTTGGATTGATAGCAGCATTGGAGCAATTGTGTCTGGCAATGAAAAATAGTCATGTTTCGATCCAATTTGAAAACTATGAACCTGAATTGAATGTGGATTTTCAAAAAGGATTGGCCATATATCGAATTGTTCAAGAGGCTATTTCAAATGCATTAAAGTATGCAAACGCAGATGTAATTATCGTTCAGGTAAGTAAATCGGACGAAGTACTGCATATCCTCGTTGAGGATAATGGCAAAGGCTTTGATTCCGCTGTGTTAAATTATGGATTGGGTTTAAATAATATGGTCAATAGAGTGAAATGGATCAATGGATCAATTGATATTCAGAGTAAGCTTGGATCCGGAACTCAAATCGAAATTGGTGTAACTGTTTAAATAGGCTGAGTCATGAAGATAATTGCAGTGTTAGACGATCATCCTTTATTGTTGGAAGGTGTTGCCTCTTTTCTCAATAATCAGGATGGGTATCTTGTATATCCCTTTTTGGAAGAAATTACGTTAATTGAATTTTTAAAGGTCACGAAAGCGGATCTCCTACTTATGGATATGCAGCTGTTGAAGACAAATGGAGTGGATGTCTGTACTCAGGTGAGGAAACTGTTTCCTATGATTCCTATTGTTGCATTGAGTAATTTGGCCGATGGCAACCTTATTGTTCAGTTTATGCAGGCAGGTGGAAATGGCTATATCTTAAAGGATGTTAGCAACGAAGAATTCCTGGGCTGTGTACAGCTCGGATTGGACGGCAAAGAAGCAATTTGTGATCGGGCAAAAGAACTTTATCGTGGCGCAATTTCTACCATCAGCAGTCTACCTAGGCTTACACAGCGTGAAAAAGAGATTTTGACGTTGATCTCCAATGGATTTACTACAAACCAGATTGCCGAGCGTTTATTTTTAAGTCCAGTTACCGTGGAAACGCATCGGCGCAATCTCCTAACTAAATTTAAAGTTAAAAATATGATTGAACTTGTACAGCTTGCGATGAAACATAAGTTGTTGGGACTCGAATAGAGACCGCCCTTAGTGTTCACCGTAACCGACGTCATCAAGCTTACCTTTGAATACCCTAAATTGGATAATAAAATAGGCAACTACCAGAATTGCTGCAAACATAAACCAGCCTAAACCTACTGAAAGACCATATTCATGTGCTGCAGCATTTTGAATCGTCAAGGAAGGATTTACGTCATTCGTTGAAGGCAATAATATAGGGAACATGGAAGCAACGGTCGTGGCAAAGCTCCCCAGTATAAACAGGGAAGAAAATAGGAAGCCAATACCATCTTTCTTAAAGGTTTTGATCCAAAATTGTCCAAGTAATCCAACGGCAGCAATCAAAGGAAATATCCACAGCCAATAATGATTTTGAAGATTGTTTAAGGAAATGGGTTTCACATAATGCCATACATAGGCCGATAGTAGGACGAGAATAAGCAAGACAAAGTTGAGTTTAAAAACAATATCCTTTAATCTGGTATTTAGTGTGCTGGATGTTTTCAGAATGACCCAGCCTGCACCGTGGATTGTTAATGTAACGACGGCAACTAAACCTAATATGATGGTGAACCAGTCTATAATGCCTTGATGTTGGGCTAATGGGTCAAATGTCGGATTCCAAAGCGCTAAAAAGAAATAATGTGGCTCTTGGGTCGATACACCATTTTCTACCATACCTAGGTTTACTCCGCGAACGACATTGCCTAGGGCGGCGCCAAAGAAAAGTGCCAGCAACAGGCTTGCTAGACCAAAAGCTTTATCCCATAAAGCCTCCCAAAGACGATGATGAACCTGCCCTCTGAGTTCAAGACTTATCGCTCTAAAAATAAGCAGCCATAATACAAGCATGAGCGGCAAGTAAAATCCACTGAAAGAGGAGGCATAAAGTGTTGGGAAAGCAAAGAATAGGACACCGCCCGAAGCGATGAGCCAGACTTCATTGGCATCCCAAAACGGCCCAATAGCGTTAGTAACAGCTTTTTTCTCCTGTTCGGTTTTAGCAAAGAATAGATGGACGATTCCCGCCCCAAAATCGTACCCATCGAGTACGATATAAATTCCCAGCATGAAAGTTAATACGATAAACCAGAATATTTCCATAGCTAATTAGGTTAATGCAACTGTCGTTTCAGGGCCTTTTCTAATGATCTTCAAGACCAGCATCAGAAATAACAAACCCAAAAGAATGTATAAACCGACGAAGCCGAGAAAGGTAAATAATGTATTTCCAGAAGATACAGTAGGGGATACACCGTCTACCATGCGCATGAGATTATAAACTAGCCAAGGTTGTCGTCCCAGTTCCGCCGTATACCAGCCTGCAGTATTCGCGATGTAGGGGAAAGGAATCATAAACATAATGATCCACAACAACCATTTCGTTTGATACAGCCTGTTCCGCCAAAGCAGTAGTGCTCCAAGGACCATAATGCCAATGAATATGGTACCCAAACCTACCATGATGTGATAACTGTAATACAGTCCGGGCACGTTCGTTGGATGTAAAGATTGGTCAAATTCATTTAATCCTTTAATTTCTGCATCCCAACGCTGGTAGGTCAGGAAGCTCAATACATTCGGTACGGCTATCTTATTGTCCAATTTTTTGTTTTCCATGTCCGGTTGACCGATTAGAATAATCTCCGATCCGCCTTTCTCAGTTTTGAAAATTCCCTCCATGCCAGCAAAGGCTGCGGGTTGATATTTGACTACGTTTTTGGCTGCAAGGTCTCCTGTAGGAAACGCCAGCATAACGGAGGAAATAGCGCCAAAAATAACGCCGCTTTTAACGAATATCTTTCCAAACTTACTATGCTTGTCACTTAACAAATAGAAGGCTCCAATAGAAGCAACGAAAAACGAGCTGGTCACCAATGAAGCGGCTTGATTATGTAGATAAGATGGCCATAACCATGGATTACTGAATAATGCACTAAAATTGTTCAGTACAAATTTGCCATTTTCAAGAATCTCATACCCAACAGGATGCTGCATCCAGGAATGCGTGGCGATAATCAGGAAACCACTGGCCCAAGATCCAATAAAGACCATGAGTCCGGATAAAAAATGGAGCTTATGCCCCAGCAACTTTTCTCCAAAAAGAAACATCCCCAGAAAGGAAGACTCCAGGAAAAAGGAAAACATACCTTCCATGGCTAAGGTCTGTCCGATAATACCACCCGTAAGTTCAGAAAATTTGGCCCAGTTGGTACCAAACTGAAATTCCATGGGAATGCCTGTTACAACGCCCATGGTGAAATTAAGCGCAAAGATTTTCATCCAAAACTTGGAAGCATGGTTGTAGTCTTCATTTTTTGTTTGCAGAAATTTCCATTTGAAATAGACGATCATTAAGGATAAACCCATGGTCAATTGAGGGAATAAATAATGGAATGTAATTGTAAATGCGAACTGAAGTCGATTATAGAGAATCATATCTTCCATGTAGCCGAAGTTTTGGTTAAAAGACAGTTAAATATAGCCATTTTATTTGCGTATATATCCATGAAACTGTTTTATTTTTTGATAAAATAACTGGTTTTTTATTGTTTTCTGTCCTAAGTGTAAAATCTGAAAATCAAAACAGGGCATCCGCCGCTGTAATCTCTTTTTTATCTTATCTTCGTCCGAATTTAAGATAACGGTGGAAGGGTAGAAGAGCATTAGGGAAATGAAGAAAGTGCTAATTTTGATGGGTGTTTTATTGATCCCTATACTTTTTATTATACTAAATAATACGGGCCGGGGAACAGTCGCTAAAGATAATATTGTGTTTCGGGATAAATTATCTGATTACAATTTATTCAAGGGCAAAATTGCTGATCTTGTTCCAAATGACCAGGGGGTCTCTTATGAATTAGCTTCGGCCCTATTTACAGACTATACCGATAAAAAGCGTGTCATCTTTCTTCCTAAGGGAGGAAAAATGATCGCCACAGACGATGGTTTGCCCAGCTTCCCCGATGGTACCATCATTGCCAAAACTTTTTTTTATCCCCCGAGAGATGCGGTAGGGGACTCGAGACAGTGGCTGCTTGAAACGCGGCTTTTGATTCATAAAGACGGACAGTGGAACGCAGCTACCTATCAATGGAATGCGGCCCAAGATGAAGCTTTTCTGTTGATGGACAGTGCTTCCGTGCATGTCTCCTTTTTGGACAACAAAGGTGTCGAGCGACAAACAAATTATATTATTCCTTCCCGAAAGGATTGTATGGCATGCCATCGACAAGGAAATCATTTGCTCCCGATAGGTCCGAAGATCAGAAATCTAAACCGGATAATCGTTCACGATGGTGACAGTATCCAGCAATTGGTCCGGTTGACTCAGATGGAGGCTCTCGATCTGAAATCGTTCAAAGTTTCCAATAGTTTGCCCGGTTATGAGGATATTGGTCAATCGACTGCAAATCGTGCCCGAGCTTATCTCGAGATCAATTGCGCCCATTGTCACAACCCTAAAGGAACGGCTTATATGACCATGCTGGATCTGAGGTATGAAAGCCCGTTGAATGAAACTGGGATTTGGTTAAAACAAGCTAAGATTATTGGACGGATGTCTACATTGGGAGAGATACATATGCCTCAAAAGGGGACTACTGTACTTCATGATGAAGGAATACTGCTGATTAAAACCTATTTAGAAACACTACAATAGAATCTTCTTGCTTATCCCTAATCGACAATCTTTTAAGCCTGCCAGCTCGCTTTTATAGCCCCGCTGCATATCCTATTTATTTCTTTTAATAAAATCTATAGAATTAGTAGATTATATTAAAATTACTTCTATATTTGTGAGAAGATAACAGGTCGCGAATGAAAACATGTATTAATTTCAGGGCGGCGAATTAACACATTATTATGGAACATATCAATATTAGTAAAAGCACATTTTTCGTAAGTATTACTGCAAAGTCTTTGAAGGCTAAATCCCCTGATGTAAGAAAGATGCGAATGTGCCATATAGGATAATTTCCCTTATCTTTTCTCAAACTGACAGCAGGGGAGGCGCTCGCTTCCCCCCATGTCTTCAAAATAAAAACAAGTTTTCGATTGGCGTTGGCACTTGTTCGTATTCACCATTAACACTTTATCTATGAAAAATCTTAGGGTACTCCGGTATTCTACCTTGTCGCTATGTTTACTATTATCTGGCGTTGGGCATCAGGTATATGCGCAAACAGATGTCAGACCGATTATCAATGCATCCTTATCGGGATATGTATATGATAGCCAGCTTAAACGACCTCTTGAAGGCGTAACCATTCAACTCGAAGCCGTAACTCACGTTGTTACAACAGATCAAAAAGGTTTTTTTCAAATTGTAACGGGACAGAAATTACCCTTTTCGATTACACTCTCGCGCATTGGTTACAAAAAAAAGACCGTGTTAGTTTCCGAATCTCCCACGAAAATTGAATTGGATCCAGTTACACAGGACCTTGATGAAGTGGTCGTTGTTGGCTATGGAACGCAGAAAAAAATCTCGTTGACCAATTCAGTCGCCAGTATTGATGGTGATAAACTGACGAAAAGACCGGTTTCTAATACGCAGCAAGCTTTACAGGGCCTATTGCCGGGGGTAACTGTGCAAGACCTTGGTGGAAAACCAGGACAATCAGCTGCCAATATTCGAATCAGAGGATTGACTACATTTAATACCAATTCGAGCAGCACCAGTGGATATGATCTCAGCAAGAATAATGCTTTGGTCATCGTGGATGGAATTGAACAACCCTGGTCCAAGTTAAACCCCAATGATATTGCCTCAATTTCAGTCCTAAAGGATGCGGCTTCCACGGCGATATATGGATCACGCGCGACCAACGGTGTAATTATTGTAACCACCAAAAGTGCAAAATCTGGACATGTTGTGATTGATTATAATGGCTATTACGCCTTACAGAAATCAATTAATAAGCCAAAGCAGATGGATGCCGTATCCTACCTCCAATTGCAACAGGACGCCTACCGTAATGCGGGACTGGTGGTACCAGCGCGATTTAGTGACGAATCCATTACGGCCTACCAAACGGCAACTGATCGTGAAAAATATCCTTTACCGAATACATGGTTTGACACGCTGTTGAAAACAGCTCCTCAACAAGATCATGCCTTGTCATTCGCTGGTGGAAATGAGATCCTGCGCTCTAGATTGGCCGTTCGTTATAACAAGCAGGATGGTATTATTGAGCATTATGGTGCTGAATTGGCGGATATCCGGCTAAACAACGATTACAAAGCAACCTCTTGGCTTAATTTTACGGGAAGTATAAACTATCGATATAGCAAAGCCGCCGAGCCCGGACGTGATCCGATCAATAACTTTCTCCATGGCTCGATGTGGGTGGTGCCTAAATATGATGATGGTACCTACGGATTAAGTACACAAGGAAATAATCCTTTAATGTTGATTGAAAAAAGTGGTTTTAAAAAGGTAAATGAAAACTACCTAAGCTCCATCGTTAAAACGGACATTCAATTAGTGAAAAATTTGTTGTTTACTTCCCAATTTGGTGTTAGGGTAAACTTCAACAACAGCAAAACCTTTTTGAACGCTTTTGACAATAAAGACCGAAATACAGGGATAGTAAAGAGCTTTCCGATCAATTCGTTAACCGAAATTCGTGATAATAGCAGCGAGTATACATGGAACAACCTGTTGACCTATCAGTTGACGACCGGGCCAAATCATATCAAGGCATTAGCTGGGTATTCACAGATTCACAATTACGAAAATTATCTTACGGCCTATCGCGAACGATTCTACAACAATGACATTACCTCTATTGGACAGGGGGCTGACGACGCTACAAAAAATAATAGCGGTTATGATGTGCAGTATGGCTTGCGTTCTTTTTTTGGTCGGGTAAACTACGATTGGAAGGGCAAGTACCTGCTTGAAGTGAATGGCCGCTATGATGGTTCATCCCGTTTTACGGGAGACAAACAATACGGTTTTTTCCCTTCTGCATCAGCAGGATGGCTACTATCCAAGGAAGAGTTTTGGAAACCCATAGGGAATTGGTTGAACGAATTCAAGTTGCGTGCTTCCTGGGGAAAGACGGGAAACCAATCTGTCGACTTGTATAGTTATTATTCGGCCTTAATTGCAGCAGGATATGATTTTGGGGGTAAATCTGTACAGGGTTATCGGCTGGACAGTTATGCCAATCAGCAATTGGGTTGGGAGTCTACGACACAGTATGACTTGGGTGTGGATGCTGCTTTCCTAAACAATCGCTTGACGTTTACCTTGGATTATTATAACAAGGTTACCGACGATATTTTACTGAATCTGGATATTCCTGCCGTTTTGGGATTAAAACCTTCGCCCCAAAATGCTGGTACGGTACTGAATCGTGGCTGGGAATTCAGTGCAAATTATCAGCAAAGACCAAGCGCTCCTGGGGCTTTTGCGTACCAATTAAATGCAAACTTTAGTATCAACCATAATGAAGTAACAGATCTAAAAGGTACAGGACCCTATATCGCAGGGTCGGATATTGACCCAAGGTATATCATTGCCAAAGGGCTCCCGATCAATACCCTTTGGGGATATAAGACCGACGGTATCTTTCAGTCTGCGGAGGAAATTAAAGCTTATGGTGCTACGTATGCCACCAATACGAAGCCCGGAGATGTGAAATATGTGGATTTGAATGGCGACGGTATTATCAATGCAAATGACATGGCCGCCATCGGGAATTCCTTTCCCAAATATACGTTCGGAATTAATGGGAGTTTCAGTTTTAAAAATTTTGATCTTGATCTCCTTTTTCAAGGAGCAGCGAAAGTTGATACGCGATTGTCCGGTGCATTGGCGGAGATGGGAAATCAGGAAGGATTTACACATGAAATATTTACAGGCAATTATTGGACACCGACACATACCGATGCACGCTTTCCGCGTGTGGTCAAATATGATTTGCGCAATGTCGCAACGGCGGACCGTTTAGTGGTCAATGGTTCTTATCTGCGTTTGAAAAATATACAGGTTGGGTATACAATACCCCTAAATGCAATCGGAAAGACAGCAATCAACAAACTACGGGTATACCTATCCGCGACAAATTTATGGACAATTTCAAAATTGAACGAATGGAATTTGGATCCCGAAGCGGAATCTGGTCGAGCAGTATATTATCCGCAAACTGGACTTTATACACTGGGTGTGAATTTGACCCTGTAGTGTGATTGTTACTATACTATTTAATTGAGGACTCATGAATTTTTACAAATATCTATATCAAAAAGGAAACTGGATTTTCAGTTTCGGATTGTTTTCGCTTATGCTGATGGGCTGTGATAAGAATCTGTTGGATGCCGTACCAACTGATCGTCTGTCAGAAAATATATTTTGGAAGAGCCAAGCCGATGCGGAGCTTGCTGTAAATGCGCTCTACAATGATCTTGATGGAGCGGAAATCTTCTATTCGGATGCATTGACGGATATAGCGCATGTCAATCAGCCTTTCGCTGTGGATGCGTATATCGAGCTTGGTACTTATGACGCTTCAAGCTCCCGATTGTACAATACCTGGAGTAGTGCCTATAAAGGAATCGGTGCGGCCAATTACTTTTTGGCGAATGTTGGTAAAATCGAGGGCAGCCGGGATGAAGCACTAATCGCCAGATTTATCGGCGAAGCTCGTGTGTTAAGAGCCTATCAATATATCAAATTGGCCTATTTATTTGGCGGAGTACCTTTGGTAAAAGCGCCGCTGACTTTGGAAGAAGGAAGGGCTGTACAACGCGCCGACCTTAAAGAAATTTACGATTTTATTGACACCGAATTGGAACTGGCTGCGGCAAGTTTGCCTGAAAGCTACTCCAGTAACGATGTGGGGCGCATAACCCGTTGGGCCGCATTGGGCCTGAAAGCACGGTCAGATTTATATGCAGGGCGATTTGAAGCAGCAGCAAAAGCCGCAAAAACGATTATCGATAGCAAACGATTCGAGCTTTACCCCCTTTATGCAAATCTGTTTACGTATGCGGCTGAAAATAACAAAGAGGTGCTGTTGGATAAGCAATTTCTGGAAAATATATACACACAAAGTGTTTTTAGCCTCTTAGCCCCCTATAGCCAGCAAAATGGGCAGAGTACCTATGTGCCTACCAAAGCCTTGACAGATAGTTACGAGACTTCCAGTGGCTTGGTAATTACGGATGCCAATAGTGGTTATGATCCCAAAAATCCCTATAAAAATCGCGACCCGAGGCTTGCTTTGTCAATTTTTTTGGATGGCGATCCGCTTCCAAATGGCGCTATTTTTCATCCGGCACCCAATAGTGGGACTGCTGATGCTGTGGGGAGTACCTATATTGCTTCCACAACAGGTTTCAATATAAAGAAGTATATCGATAAAAAAGATTTGGCAAACCCCTCAAAAAGTGGGTTGAATATCATGCTATTGCGTTATGCCGAGATATTATTGACCTATGCGGAGGCAAAGATTGAGCTCGGCGAAATTGATGGCAGTGTTTACGAGGCCATTAACCAAATTAGAAATTCACGAACTGACGTAAAACTTCCACTAATAAGTAATCAAGTAAATCAGGAACAACTTCGCCAGTTGGTTCGTCGCGAGCGTACGGTGGAACTGGCATTTGAGGGATTGCATCTCGCGGATATAAGACGATGGAAAACTGCTGAAAAGGTTGTTCCTGGTAAAGTGTATGGCATCACCTATCAAAATAACAACGGAGAGGCAGCTGTCGTTGAAGCAGCCTCCGAAAGCCGTGTTTTTGATGCGAAAAAGCATTATCTCTGGCCCATTCCACAACGGGAAATTAACCTCAATCCGAATCTAAAACAGAATCCAAATTGGTAAAAATTGTTATCTTGTGGCACGATTCCAATTAACTCATACAAATATGATGCGATACACTAAACTTATGACCTCTATGGCTTTATTTTTACTGGTGGCTTTTGCCAATGCCCAGCAAAAAAAGCCTAATATTATCTTGATTCTGACCGATGATCTTGGTTATAGCGACATTGGTTGTTATGGAAGTCCGAATATCTCAACCCCTTTTTTGGACTCGATCGCCAGTAAGGGCGTGAGAGCAACAAACTTTATGGTTTCTACGCCCTCCTGTACACCGTCAAGAGCGTCTTTATTAACCGGAAGATATGCTTCCCGTTATAATCTTCCCGCACCGATCGGTCCAGGATCCAATTTAGGTTTGCCTGACGATGAGGAAACGATTGCCGAATTATTAAAAAAGGTAGGCTATAGAACTGCGTTAATCGGGAAGTGGCATTTAGGGGATAAACAGACTTACCATCATCCTAATCAGCAAGGCTTCGATTCTTTTTATGGCATGCTGTATAGCCACGACTACCGCGATCCCTATGTAAAAACAGACTCTGTCATTAAGATCTTCAGGAATCGGAAACCCGAAGTCGTTGCGCCCGATGATTCGGACCTGAGCGCACTTTATCACAAAGAAACAGTGAAGTTTATAGAAGACCAAGATAAAGATCATCCATTCTTTTTATACTATGCGCATAATTTCCCGCATCTTCCTTTGGCATTTGCCAATAAAAAGAACCGATTTGCAGATCAGCAAAATGCAGGCCCACTTGGTGCGGTGATGCAGGAGTTGGATCATAATTTTTCGGAGCTCTGGAAAGCGGTTGAGCGAAAAGGCCTCGCTGATAATACCATTTTGATTTTTTCAAGTGATAATGGGCCTTGGATATCTTATCCATCGCGGATGTCTGACGATCATGCCACAAAAAATTGGCATGTGGGTACCGCAGGTGTCTTCAAAGGTTCGAAAGCCGAAACAACAGAAGGTGGTGTCCGCGTACCTTTCATTGTATATGGCAAAGGCTATGCCCAAGAAGGAAAAGTTATTCGGCAGGCAATAAGCAACTTGGATGTGTTGCCTACTATCGCCAAATGGACTGGTGCATCATTACCGAAGAAATCCATTGATGGCCAAGCGATCGATTCTTTGTTGAATGGGAAATCGGAAGATTTAAAAACAGCACACAGACCGATATTTTTGGTGAATTATGGACATGTTGAGGCTGTTCGGTCAGGCGACTGGAAGTATCGACGGATAGCAGGCGGAGTCAATCAGATTTCGGGCAAACCCTATGATGCTATTGAAGAATTACATAACATTGCCTGGGATCCGAGTGAAAGAACCAATATTTTAAAGGATTATCCAGAAAAAGCGGCGGAATTGCGCGTATTGTTTGAAAGCTTTGATGGGAATATGAAATAGGTAGGCGTAACGACAGTCTAATATAAACAAGGCAGCCCTTATTTCCTAAAGGCCGCCTTGTTTTTTATACAGATGCAATAGATTTAAAGCAATTCAAATTCTTTTTCTTTTACATCGCGACTGTTCGAACCAATATAGACTTTGAAATTCCCTGGTTCGGCAACATAATTGAGGTTGTTGTCGAAGAATTTAAGATCGTCTACTTTGATGTTAAAGTTTACGGTTTTTTGTTCTCCTTTTTTGAGGAGTATTTTTTGAAACCCTTTTAACTCTTTTACGGGGCGAGTAATAGAGCCAACTAAGTCCTGGATATAGAGTTGCACCGTTTCTTCCGCATCATAATTTCCGGTATTACTGATGTCGATACTTGCTTGAAGAGTACCTTTATCGTCGATTGTGTTGCGGTCAAGACGGATGTCACTATAGGTAAAAGTTGTATAACTTAATCCGTAACCAAAAGGGTAGAGCGGGGAATTGCTTACATCCAGGTAATTTGATTTGAATTTTTCAAAATCACCCGAGTTTCCATAAGGTCTGCCGGTGTTTTTGTGTGCATAATAGATCGGAATCTGACCAACATTGCGTGGGAAAGTGGCCGTAATCTTTCCTGAAGGAACAACATCCCCAAATAAAACATCGGCTACTGCTTTTCCTGTTTCCGTTCCGCCAAACCAAACGTTTAATATTGCGGGTACGTGAGCATCTTCCCAGGTGAGCGTTAGCGGCCTACCTGTAAACAATACCAGTACAACTGGTTTTCCTGTTGCTAATAGTGCTTTTAATAGCTTTTGTTGATTTTTCGGAATATCCAGTTCTGAGCGACTGGAGCTTTCACCTGACATTTCAGACGCTTCACCAAGTGCGGCCACAACGACGTCGGATTGTTGGGCAACTTTCAGGGCATCAGCAATGATCTCTTCTTCTTTTCGGGAATCGCGTGCGATGGTACGGCCGAACATGGTTGCGTGGTTTTGGTAAATCGGATCCTCCAACAGATTACTTCCGAGATGGGTGAGAATATTTACTTTGTTGCCTAACACGGCCTTCATTCCCTCAACTAAAGAGGCTGTTTTGTCCAATTCAGCACTGACACTCCAGGTTCCGGGCATATTTGGACCTGAATTGGCTAATGGGCCAATGACAGCAACTGTTCCTGTTTTTTTTAATGGAAGCACTTGGTTTTCGTTTTTCAACAAAACAAATGACTTTGCTGCAATTTCCCGGGCTTTGGCATGATTGGCAGCCGATCCGATCACAGTTTTTGCACGTTTTTCGTCACAATAGCGATAAGGATCGTCAAATAAGCCTAATTTATACTTTGCCTCCAAAACAAAACGGCAAGCCCTGTCAATATCTGCAATTTTGACTTTTCCAGCATCCAAAGATTTTTTTAACGTCGTCAGAAATCCTTCACCGACCATATCCATATCAACGCCAGCATTCAGGCTTAAAGCAGAGACCTGCTGGAGATCACCAAGACCGTGTGCTGTTAATTCGTTTACAGCAGTGTAATCGGTTACGACCAATCCTTTAAAGCCCCATTGCTTGCGTAAGACATCAGTCATTAACCATTTGTTTGCCGAGGCAGGGACTCCATTGATATCATTAAAAGAAGTCATAATACTTCCCGCTCCAGCATCTAATGCCGCTTTGTAAGGCGGTAAATATTCATTGTACATGCGGTGGAGGCTCATATCTGTGCTGTTGTAGTCACGGCCACCTTCAGCGGCACCATATAAGGCGAAATGTTTAACACAGGCCATCATGGTGTTGTGTGCTGCCAGGTTATCCCCCTGGAAGCCATGGACGATGGCTTCGGCTACCCGAGAGCTTAGATAGGTATCTTCACCTGCACCTTCGGAAATACGACCCCAGCGTGGATCGCGCGAGATATCTACCATGGGCGAAAATGCCCAATTAATTCCATCGGCGGTCGCTTCTTCGGCTGCTATACGTGCAGATTGTTGAATCAAGTTCATGTCCCAGGTAGCGGCAAGACCTAAAGGAATTGGGAACACCGTACGATACCCGTGAATAACATCCATCCCAAAAATGATGGGTATTTTTAACCGGGATTGCTTGATCGCTATTTCCTGTGTTTTGCGGATTTTCGCTGGTGTACTCATGCTGAAAATACCGCCGATTTGACCATTTTTAATTT
>NZ_DKSP01000233.1:0-1755 GCF_002472745.1 Sphingobacterium sp. UBA7253
AAACAGTTTTTAAAAGGTGAATTATTTTTAAAATAGTATTAAAAACAACTATATTTGTAGCATCATAATTTAGGTTTATAATTGGTTATTGAAGGTTTTCATTCTCCCCGTTTGAAAACCTTTTTTTTTTGCCTGCAAAAAAAACTTCGGTCTGCTTTTAGGGCTGCTTATGCTTACCAAATTAGGAAGACCTTTGCTTATTTTTTAATTGCTGCTTTCCTTGATACCGAATTTTTCAACATAGGTACGTGGACTCTCCTTATAGAATTTCTTAAATGTTTTGCTAAAATACTTTGGATCATTGAACCCGACCTGATAAGCCACTTCACTGATACTCAAACCAGTATCGTTCACTAAAATATAGGCTGCTTTCTTAAGACGTACCATATTAATAAATTCAACCAAATTCAGTCCTGTTTGCTGCTTAATCTTGCGGTACAAAACAGAGCGGCTCACGCCGATGGCTTTTGTAAGATCCTGCACTCCAAAATCTTCACAGCCCAGATTTTCTTCGACAACCTTCAATACCTGATCCAAGAAACGAGTTCTTTCAGGCAGATCTGTTCCCTGTGCTCCAAGAAGATAATTCTGCACAAATTTTTCCTCCAATCGTTTCCGCGTCTGTATGATGTTTGAAATTTTCTGAATGAGATGCGGCATGCTGAAGGGCTTGGTAATGTAATCATCTGTACCGATTTCAAACGCCTCTGTGATATAAGGATCAGCTGTACGGGCTGTCAAAAGAATCACAGGAATATGATTTGAACTACTATCGTTTTTAATCTGCTGCAAAAGTGTGATTCCATCACAGTTGGGCATCGTTACATCTGAAATGATAATATCGGGCTGTCTTGCTTGCACCAATTCCAGCGCCTCAATACCATCATTAGCTTCTAAAACAATATATTTTTTTCGTAAGTTTTCACATAGAAAACAACGAAGCTCCACATTGTCCTCGGCAACAAGTATGATTGGCTTATCTTCATCCGATACAGAAGGCTCTATTTCTGTTTTTATAGCATCCACATGTGGCATATCGGCATCTGTAGGGTCTGAGCATACTGTGGCTACAGTACCGTCCAAAGCCATGAGCTCTTCGATGCGGACATTCCCCTGTGGCAGGCTGATCCGAAATACCGTATTGAAGTCTGCCGGCTCCTGTGCCATATTACTTTCAACAGTGAGCTTTCCGCCGTGCAGATGTATGATCGAACGACAAAGTGCCAAACCTATTCCGCCATTGGTAGCCGACAGGCCTTTTGCATTGGCCTGATAAAATTGTTCAAATACAAAAGGTATATCTTTGGCTGGGATTCCACGCCCAGAATCCCAAACGGAAACAAGCAATTTCTCCAACTCGCCTTCCCCTTCTAACTCAACCTGTATCTTTATTTTACCCCCCTTGTCCGTAAATTTAAACGCATTATAAATCAAATTGACAAGGACTTTTTCAAATTGCTCCGGATCAAAACCTCCAACATAATCAGGGCTTACCTTATTATCCAGGAAAAACTGAATATTATTTTTCTCGGCAATAAAGTAAAAATTCTGGCGAATGTTTTCCAAATACGTAGCAACATGAACCTTTTGGCAAAACAATTTCATCTTTCCGCCTTCATGTTTTCTGAAATCAAGCAGCTGATTAACCAGATTCATCAAGCGATCCGCATTTCTTGTTGCATAACCAAGGTGTTCCTGGGCATATGCTGAAAGCGAGCGATCGTCTTTTAATTGATTTAACGGTCCAATAATTAA
>NZ_DKSP01000233.1:1801-29625 GCF_002472745.1 Sphingobacterium sp. UBA7253
GAATTAATGACAATGGCGTACGGAATTCATGGGAGATATTGGTAAAGAAATTCAGTTTTGCTTCATGAAGCTCCTCCTGTTTTTCCGAATCTATTTTCCGAATCAAAAGGTCTTGTTTCAATTTGTTTCTACCGTGGAAAAATCGGATAACCAAAAAACTGGCCGCAGCAAAAAGAAGAAAATAGCCGCTATAAGCCCACCATGTCCTCCATGGCGCTGGCAGCACTTTAATCTTCAAGACCGTTGCTTTTTCGTTCCATACCCCGTCGTTGTTGGCCCCTTTTACCCAAAGCTCGTAAGTACCGGGGTCTAAATTGGTATAAGTAGCCACGGGATTGCTCACATAATTCCAGTCTTGGTCAAAGCCTTTTAGATAATAAGCATATTGATTTTTCTCCGGATGAACATAATTCAATACACTGAATTCCAAACTAAAAACATTTTGATTGTGATCAAGAATTAATTCATCCATCATGGATATATCTTTAGGGATAACACCATCGAGGCCCGGAAGAACTGTTTTATTGAATAATTTCAACTCCGTAAACTGAATGGGGGGAATGTAATTATTGACACTTAAACTATCCGGATTAAATAGGGTGAAGCCCGAGAAGCTTCCAAAGGCAAGTTTTCCATCCCGCAACATTGCTGCTGCATTTTGAATATATTCGTTACCAGGGAGACCATCGATCTTCGTATAGGTTCGCACATGACCAGATAGGGGATCGAAACAAGAAATCCCCGTATTTGTGCTCAACCACAATTTGTTTTTCAGATCACTTAGAATAGCAAAAACATTGTTGATCGGTAATCCGTTTCGCTCATTAAACCTTTTGAACGCTTTCTTCTCTGGAAGATAAAGATTCAGCCCGCCCATATACGTACCGATCCAAATATGTCCTTTCCGATCTTCATGGATACTCACAATATCATTTCCGCTAATTGAAAGGGAATCTTTCTTGTCATTTAGAAAGGAAACAAATTTATTGGTCCCCGCTAATTTTAGATTTAAACCATTTGAAGTACCAATCCAAAGATTACCTTTTGAATCCTCTAGTAAAGTGCGCACCATATTGGAACTCAACTGCTTTCTGGCAACATCAAATGTCTGGAAAGTTCCTGCTTTCTGGTTTTTACGAAGTACCTGTAGTCCTCCGCCGAAAGTACCAATCCAAATATCGCCATTACGATCCTCTAAGATCGCATACACATTATTATTTGCCAGGCCATTACTTACATTGGGATCGAAACGAAAATGTTCATAGCCTTGCTGCCCCTTTCGTCTTAAATTCAACCCACCATCATAAGTACCCACCCATAAATTCCCTTCCTTATCCAAACAGATAGACTTCACATTATTATGACTTAGGCCATTCAGGTTATTTTTATCGTGACGTTCACTAAAAAAAGAATTCGTACGCCGATTAAAATAATTCAGTCCGCCCCCCTCAGTTCCAATCACCAGTTCTCCCATAGCATTTTCAACAAATGCACTCACCACATTGTAACTTAGGCTATTGCGTTTAGATTGATGGGTGAAATTCTGAAAATTAGGAATATCCTTGTCATAAATATTAATCCCTCCAAAGTAGGTTCCAATCCAAATAGATCCCCGCTTATCTTGAAATATAGGGCGAATGGAATATTGCTTAAGCTATTGGGATTTCCGTCGTCTGCCTGGATAAAAAGTAATTTTCCGTTTTGATAAACATATAGGCCATTGAATGTTCCAATCCAAATCTTTCCATCATCTGTTTTTTTTAAGGACCGCACATCTTGATTGGCCAAACCTGTATGATTGCCCTCTTCGGTTAACGAGGATATTTCGTCTGTATTCTCATTGATAATCCGAATACCATTATATTTTGTACCTACCCAAAATATACCTGGACTAACCTCCAAAACCGCCTGAAACCGTTGATTAATCTTATTATTTACCGATTTCTCTTTGAAGTAAGTCCTTAGCACCTTTAAGCTATTTCCATCTTTCGATGCGGCTTGCATGAGTACAATGGCATCATCGGTACAAAACCATAATCGCTTGCGGCGATCCTCATACATGGTTCGAAAATTACGATAGTATTCTTTTCCCTGGCTTCTTTCAACGGTAATCTCATTGAAGACCAATTCCGCTTCAGGATGCCGGCCCTCTTTAATCTTGTACAAGCCTATATTTGTCGCAATCCAAATCTTACCGTTGGAATCCTGAAAAATCTGGTGAACGTTGACATCCATTTTCCCACTGCTGCTCTCTACCGTAGGTAATGGTATACGGATAAAATTGTCTGATTCTCGATTGTATAAGTTCAGACCTGTCATTGTCCCTATCCAAAGCCGCCTTTTGTTATCTTCCGTAATCGCTTGAATAAAGTTGTGCTCTAAGGAAAGGCTATCTTGCGGATTACTGCGATAAATCGTAAACTTTCGGGCGTCGTATTTATTTAAGCCATCACGGGTGCCGATCCACATAAAACCCAAGTGATCTTGGGCTATAGCGAAAACACTGCCTTGAGACAAACCTTCGTTGACATCCAAGTGTAAAAAACGATAGTTTTTTTCCTGCGCATGCAAAACAGAAATTAAAGCTAACACACAGCAAAAACAGCGCATAAAAACACGTAATGGCATCATAAGGTATATAATTGAAATGGATGATAAAAATAATCATTCCATTGAATAAATACGAACAAGAATCACTTTAATCGATCTTTTAATTGTTGCTCATAAAGTGAGCCGATCGACATTATGCTGTTTTGATTTTCCCAGTAACCAGCATTTCTATTTTTCAATCTTCCAGCTACCTTTTCTCCCTTTACTCCTATGGCAAAATTTTGTCCGGAAGCCCAGGGCTGTTGTACTGCAGCACTTTTGACCGTACAATTCCATAAGACTTGTGTCACCCCAGCCCAGCCATGTCCACTTCCCCAGTTACCCCGGTCTTGAACATTAATTTCACCATCCGTTACGATTTGATCGTATAAGGTTCCAACAGCCCATCGATGATGCGGACCGATATCCGCATGTGTTCGCTCCGCGCTAGAAAGGCTAAAAACGTTTGGACCGAGGGTCCTAGCCCCTGTTACGTAATCATGGCGTCCTTCCGTGGTATAAAGTTCTTTAAATAAATTAAGCTGACCGTCATTATTGAATGAATACCTTCGGCCACCTGTAATTTGAGATTTTCCATCCAGACACCGCGACTTCATTACTGTAATCTGTTTGGCAAAAGCGCCAAGGCTCACCGCTGCATAACCAAAATAACGCGCGGTGATATTGCGCACCCAACCATTCGCTATTTTATCCATATCAATTGCGATCCAGCCGTGGTTTTCGTCTCCATCACTTACAAAATCGGATTCGAAACGTATATTTTCGATTCCAACTTCACTTATACGTCCGTCAAAGGTGTAAGGAATGACAGCCACTTTTCCATACCTCGGATCAATCGCCATCACCAAGGGATTATCAAAAAATACAGAGTCACCTTTAATGGCCAAAATAGTACGTTCAAAATTTAGCTTATATTCCCGCGCGGTCCACTGTTTCGTCCCTTCTCTCTTTTCAATTTGGTTCATTCGAAGCGCTTCGATCCAGGCGTCGTTCATCTCATATGAGAGCAGTACCTGCTCGCCCACTTTCCTTTCCTTCGCATGATCGATTAGGACATATTTAGCCCCTACAGGTCCATATCTATTCTTAACAAACTGTTCTCTAGCCTGGTCTACTGAATAACTACCTGTACCCGAAATCTTCAATAAGCTCCGTTGGTGCGGACCTGTGGCTTTAAGCAGGGTTTGCCCTATAGCATCGCCCTCCCCTCTCAACACGACACCGCTGGCATGAATTTCCAGGCTTCCAGGTATATTGTACTGGCCTTTTTTCAGCAAAATAGCACCTCTATAACCGTTTTTATCAAGTGGTTTTGCAGATACAGCATCGATAGCCTGCTGTATAATTTCTTGATCATCGCCATTTACGCTGGGTTTTACAGTAATCACAACAGGAACATTGGGCAGCTTTTGATCACCTTGATGATAGCCCACATGGCTAAAGTCGGGGATTACATTTCCCTGTGCATCTGGAAAATAGATCAATTGTCCCGCTGGATTTTTCCGGACCAGATCCGATTGAACTTTTCCTGAAAGTAGATCTTCTTGCCGATGCAGTGCTTCCAAAAAGTAATAATCTGCATAACTCAAGGGTTTATCCACTTCAGTATTGGAAGGTTTCGATCCTGTACTGTGTAATAATATAAAACCTCTACTTTTATTTGGTGGCGACATGTAATTGTCTATCAGGTTCGCCAATATGGTCTGTGCTTTTGCACGATAATCTTTCCCTTGGTTGCTATACATGCTTAATTCCAACAGCCCCGACGCTATGACTGTCGCTGCCGACACATCCCGTGGTTCATTTGGAATATTAGGCGCATCGAAATCCCAGTAAGGGATCAAATCTTTCGGCATATTGGGATGTGCAAACAGCCACTGCGCAACTTTTTCGGCTTGCTGCAGATATTTCGGATCTCCTGTTTCTCTGTAACACATCGTATAGCCATACAGTGCCCAGGCCTCTCCCCGCGACCATGTCGATTCATCACTTAAGCCCTGATGGGTGTTTTTATGCTGTACAGCTCCTGTTTTCGGATTGTAGTCTATTACATGATAGGTGCTATAATCTGGCCTAAAATGATTTTTTAGCGTTGTATTGGCGTGGCTCACCGCAATATGATAATAAGTAGAATCTCCAGTGAGTTTGGTTGCTTCAAACAGCAATTCTAGATTGAGCATATTATCGATGATGACCGGAAAATCCCAGCGATGACTATTGTGATCCCACGAACGTATACAGCCGACTGTCGGATTGAAGCGGGTTGCCAGCGTTTTGGCTGCCTGAACAAGCACCTCCCGGTACTGTGGATTTGCGGTTAACCGATAACCGTTTCCTACACTACAGTAGACCTTAAAGCCCATGTCATGGGTCTTTCCATTAAATTGCTCCGCTTCGATCGACCTTGTCGTTTCTGAAGCAAGATCCCTCCATTTTTGTTTTCCCGATTTTTCGTAGAGATACCACAGGACGCCAGGAAAAAAACCACTGGTCCAGTCCCCCCTTTTCACGGCAACCAGTTCGTTATCTGAGGAAAGCGTACGTGGCGATACCAAGGATGAATCACTTTTTTTCAAGAGCTGCAATTCTTTATAAAGTAGCTGAGCTTGTTGATCTGCAAGCCCCCAAGCTTTTTGCAGCTGCTTTGTGCTCTGTGCCTCAACATGTTGAAAAGCGCATAAAATTCCGGTCAAAAATAGTGCTTTGGCCACGGATGGCCTTTTTAAATTTCGAAAGCACAAAAAGAGGGCATATCTTCGCAAAGACGTAGCATTAACATTCATGTTATCTGTAGGTTTTTAAGGTGAAATGGTTAAGTTATTTTATAAGGGGGCTAGGAAAATCAAAGCCATATAATTGGGTTGCGAATGGGTAAATTTCGAATAACCTCTTCTTGTTCGGGTGCATGATCAAGCTTTTCCCAAAGCTGCAGATAGTCTTTATTCTGGAAAGCCACTGCCGAAAAGACAAGTGCCGGATGTGCAATTGGCCATTGATCCCAATACATGACATCTTTCTGATAAGGCCATTTTTCTTTAGCTGCGATATAGGGGGCCATAAAATCAATCCCCGTTTTTATGGTCCGCCCATCAGACAATGAATACTGCCAAAGGGAGGTATTGGTCTTGGACAAAATCTGGCAGATCATGGTCATCGCATCCAGATTAAACAACGCGTATCCATAAGGTTTTGTCCGCTGCAATTCTCTCGGGAAGCTTCCATTAGCTTCCATTTGATTCGGCAGCAGCACATGCGCATAACGATCTGCACATGTATTGAGTAATACAGTATCTTGCACTAAACTCGAAAATGCGGCTACCTGCATCACCCAACATGTACCATGGTTGTTGGCGGCATTCATTTCATCGATTCCATATTGATGCGTTGTAAGCCAGCGTAAATAAGCCGCAAACCAACGATGTATGGCATCCTTGGCTGCCTGTGGAAAATTGGGGTCATTTTCAAATATCTTTACGCCCTGTGCAACTTCCATCAGATGAATGGTATCAATAATACCTATTCCGCGCCCTGTAAAACGCCCTTGTATAGCCTGTGCATAAAGAAGATTCGGATTCATCATCGTTTCTGCATCAACGAACCAAGCCTTTAAATGACGAAGTGCCTGCTGTACATATTTTTTATCCGGATTCAAACGATAGGCTGAGGCCAGTGCACCCACGATTCGGCTGAAGCGGATCATTGCTTTACGATGTTCAACGAAATTGGCCGGATTAGTCATCCCATCCCGTTGGATATAGGGCGCAGCTGGATCTTTGGGATCGGGCCACCAATAATCGCCTTCAGAATAAAAATCATGAATACCCCCGGCACTCCGGACCGCGCTATATGCTGTCACAGTCAATGGCTTCTGCTTCATCGCCCATTTGGACTGCTTTAGGATAACAGGACGCAGCGTCTGGATGATCTCCTGCTCAAAAACACCTTTCTTAATTTCTGCCTTCAAAAATAAGGGGGAAATTGCGACCCCAAGAAGACAGCCCATAATGCGAACAATTGATTTAGATTTCATTTTTCCTGGATTTTGATTTATAGCGGAACAATACGATACCGTTTACCTTTTATCGTCTCAAATTGAACTTCGAACGTTTTCGTAGCTGCTAACGACGGCAATTTGGACGGATCAGCGATCGTATACGGTAGTTGTTCCGGTTTATATAATAGCGTGTTGTCTGTGACGGCGGCCTGATTTGATTCGATGCCGACAACTTTAACAGGTAAAGGTGTACGCAAACGACAAACACCTCCAATATTGGATACGATCATTGCTTCGGTCAATACGTTATTTTTCCAGGCAATGTCTACGGTAAAGTTTCCCCTGGCCTTAATTCCTTTAATCGTCCCAGCAGACCATTCATCAGGTAGAGCCGGCAATAAATGAACAGCACCATCGTGACTTTGCAGCAACATTTCAGTCATTCCGGCCGTAGCACCAAAATTACCGTCAATTTGAAAAGGTGGGTGTGCATCAAATAAATTCGGATAAGCTCCACCACCGCTCATCTGAGCACGATCCAATTTAGGATCGATAAAATTTAAGGCATCCTTGAGGATTTTATAGGCATGATTTCCATCCTGAAGCCTCGCCCACCAATTTGTCTTCCAGGCCATCGACCAGCCGGTACTGACATCGCCCCTTAAAAGCAATGAACGCTTGGCGGCCGCAGCCAAAGCCTTGTTTTCCGCAAGGCTGATCTGATTGCCCGGGTATAAACCAAATAAGTGGGAAATATGCCGATGCTGATCTTTTGGATCATCCCAATCTTTAAACCACTCTTGTAATTGTCCATATTGGCCCACCTGATAGGGATAAAGCTTTTCCTTCGCTTCTTCTAGAGCCGATTTAAATTCAGGATCAATACCCAATATCGTACATGAACGAATAACAGCTGTAAAAAGCTCACGAATGATCGCCATATCCATGGTAGAGGCCATAGTCAATTGATATTCTTTACCTGCTATTTTAATTGTATTTTCAGGTGAAGTGGAAGGATTGGTCACGAGATATTTACTTCCAGGATCAGCAATCAGCCATTGCAGCATAAATTGGGCCGCCCCTTTCATCAATGGGTAGGCCTTCTCCTTCAAGAAAGTTTTGTCACCCGTAAAACGATAGTGTTCCCATAGATGTGTGCTCAACCAGGCACCTGCCATAGGCCATGCCGACCAGCGTGGCATTCCTTTGGGGTCCCAATCATATCCGCCCGGAGGGGAAGTTTTGGCCCATAGATCGGAATTATGATGCACAACCCAGCCCTTATCGATATGATAATTTACCGATGCTGTTTTAGCCCCGTTGATCGCCAGCTCATCCATAAAATCAAACAAAGGCTGATGACATTCTGCAAGATTGGTATTTTCCGCAAGCCAATAATTCATTTCTGTATTGATATTGGTCGTATAATTACTTCCCCACGGTGGCTGCACATGATCATTCCAGATCCCCTGTAAATTTGCAGGCCTTCCTCCTTGTCTGGAACTGGCAATCAATAAGTAGCGTCCAAAATGATAATACAGCGTCAGAAGTCCCAAATCGGCCGGTCCTTTGGAAAACTGCATGACACGCTGGTCTGTAGGTAATTTATCATGTGCAGAAGTACCGGTCAGCGCAAAGGCTACACGATTGAATAGCGTTTGATAATCCCTTTGATGGTTTGCAAGTAAGGTATGAAAATTCTTTTTGGAGACCGTATTCATGCGTTTTTTTGCGAGCAGCGTGGCATCTTTACCTTCCTGACTCGGAGACTTATCAAAACCGTTAAAGCTTGTCGCTTCTGTCAAAAATAAAATCACCTCATCTGCGCCTATAATTTTAAGCTTATCCTGCTCTTTTTTCACCACACCACCGGTAGTTTTTACACTGACCTGCATCGCAAAGGTCATCCCTTTTCCGCCAACACTATCGTACAGCACCTGTTGAGGTTCATAATCCCTATTGGCGACAAAACTCGGCGCCTTACCCTGAAGGGTCAGTTGATTATCCCCTTGGATCGAAACGCTATATCGGAGCTTACTGGTCAAGGAAAGATCCAAGGTAATTGATTTTTTCTTGTCCGCTTTCAATCGAACCACCAATGCTTTATCCGGAAAGCTGACAAAACTTTCCCTTTGGTATCGAACACCTTGATACGAATAACTCACCTGATTGATCGCTCGTTCAAGATCCAGCTCCCGTTTATAATCTTTGACCTTTTTTTCGTCCTGATGAAAGTCCAACCATAAATCGCCCATGGGTAGATACCGAGCAGAATAAGGTCCTTGCATTTTCTTCCAAAGAACTGCTGCCTCTTCATATTTTCCAGCAAAGATGGCTTGGCGCACCTGGGGTAAAACCTGCGGGCCGTTTGGAATATTGCCCGCATCGGGTTCACCCGACCACAGCGTATTATCGTTAATTTGAAACCTATCTTTATTTAGCCCTCCAAAGACCATCGCTCCTGTTGTGCCATTTCCAAGTGGCAGTGCTTCTTCCCACAGTGAGGCCGGCTGATTATACCAAAGCTTCAGCTGCGGCGAATTGCTTTGTGCACGGCATGGAGCAATCGTCCCCAGGAGGCCGAGCAGTAAAAAGAAGTTCAAATGATTCGTTGCTTTTAACATCTTGTACTATTTTTCTATTGTTAACAAGGTACTCTTTGATCCTTCCATCCGGCCTGATACCACGGCTCTTCCCGAAGGCAGTCGAAGTTTAATCAATGCACGACCATTGTAGGCCTGTACTTTTTTCGACCCCGTAGAAGTGCCTTGATCGACGATCAACTGACCATCGCCGGTTGAACCAAAATAGATCCAGTCCTTTGCATCGAGACAGGGGGTATTGGTATCGTCCACAATTTGGGCTTGCACAGTGATTACTTCGCCTTCCGCAGCAATCTGTTCGACAAGTAATTTGGCAGGTTTACCCCATTTTTTTGTCTGATACTGCTGTTCAATTTCATCCACTAGAATTTCCCGTCCGTTTTTCGCGACAGCTTTAATCTGATTGTTTCCTTCGTTCAGTTTCACCATCCAGCGCAAACCTGCCGCTGGAAAATCTTGGCTATTCCTTTTCTTTAATCCTTGACTTTCTCCATTGACAAAAAGCTCAACCTCACTGGCATTGGAATATACCTTTATCATTTTCGACTCCTCTTTTTCACCCCAACGGATCGGCCAAGTATGGCCATAAATATGCAGCATTGGTTTCGCTGTCCAATACGACTGGAATACGTAGTACGATTCTTTTTTGGTAAAATCCCGTTCAACAACACCCTTCTGATTGACATAAGGCACAGGATTGTCTGGTCGGACCGGAGTTGAAAAATCTTTAAATGGCCAATAGGCTGTTCCCGTGAGCCAAGGCATTGTTTCTTGTTCCTTTAAGTGCCAATCGATGAGATTACAGATGTAGCTTTCACTCCAATCGCCATCTTTAGAAACCCGTGCTGCACCACCAATGAGCGACGCATCGCCTGCCCGTTCATCTGTTGTGCCATCACCTTTGATTTTAGCTAAAGCGCGATCAGGGTCTTCTGCATGTCGTCTTGCATGACTATCCCCGCCCCACTCCACATGAAGGAAATGTTTTACCTTTTTCATTTCTTCTTCGGACGCTGTTTTATAGTCGGTATAAACACCTCTATACCAACCCGCCCAAATGGAGGGCGAATAAACATCAACAATATCTTTACAGAAATCACAACGTCGTATTGCTGTTTTCCGACTCGGGTCCAATTGATGAGCTAAATCATTGAGTTCACTCATATAAGCCCTTATCTTTGCCTGATCAAACTCCGTAAAATCACCAGGCCAATCATTTTCATTACCAAGCCCCCAGATAATGACCGATGGATGATTATAATGCTGTTCAATCATATGGGTTAACATCCGTTTTCCCTGAAGTTGATAGACCTCACCACCTAATCCACCTCTGCACCATGGAATCTCTTCCCAAACCAAAATGCCCAGACTATCACAGGCCTCAAGCACTTTACGACTCTGCTGATAATGTCCCAAGCGTATAAAGTTTACGCCCATCTCTTTCATCAGGGTCATCTCTTGTAGAATCTGATCGTCAGTCATTGCTGCAGCAACGCCGGCATGGTCTTCATGACGATGGGTACCACGAAGCAAAAGCCTTTTCCCGTTCAGCAGAAAAGGACCTTTTTCTTTAAACGCTACATGTCTAAAGCCAAAGACACTCTCTTCTTTAAATACTTGTCCATTGCTTTTGATTGTCGTAACTAAACGGTATAAAGCCGGTTGATCAGGACTCCAAAGCTGTGGCTTCTTGACCAGGAATTGTCCAAATTCAAGATTCAACGTCCCCCTATTTACCTGTGGTTGCTGGGTTTGCACGATTTTTCCAGCAGGGTCATAGAGCTGCGTTTCGACTTCAAAATTTGTCTGAGCCGAAAATGGCATCAACCGTCCGCGGACGTTGACCACTCCCTGCTTACCATCGGCCCCTACTGACGCCTCAACAAACACACGCTCCAAAGCTGTCTGCGGAACATATTTCAGGTTTAGATGTCTGTAAATACCTCCATAGACGTTAAAATCAGACAGATCAGAAGGGATCATTTCGAGATCACGTGAATTATCCACACGAATTGAAAGCGGTATTTTGCCCTTAAACTGTTTTTTAAAAGCGGCTGTTTTTTTTAACTTTTCAACGGCATCTGTAATGTCCACAGTCCATTCGTCGTATCCGCCAACGTGCTCCCCAACTTTATTTGTATGGATATAAACAGCTGTCTTTTGTCCGGCTCCTTCAAAATGAAGAAGGGTGTGACCATTTAAATAGGGGTTATCGATCTCCAGCGATTTTCTGTACCAGCTTGGCCCCTGATAATAATTTATAGCTGGATCAACAGCGTCCAGCGCATTATAACAGTGCGGCAGATTTATCTGCTCCCAAAGTGGAACAGACTCGGGATTACCGGCTCCCACCGGTCTTACAGCTTCCCAGATTCCCCCCAGATCGCTCTTTAAGAAATCCCAGCCTTGATCAATCCGCTTAACTTCCTGAGCGTGGAGCTGAGCAACTCCAAAAGTCAACAACAACGCAATTATTTTATTCAATCTACTTTTCTTCATTATGCTATTTTAGTATCTGCTTTTCATCTTATCGGCCTTACTCGTCCAAAGCCCCAGTTTTCATGTTTTTTGCTCCGGCCCCTTTTTCGCGCTTAAATTTGCCAGCCACTTCAATCTTAATCACTGTAGCAACAGCATCAATGGTCTGCTCAGGCACGGCAATCTGAATACCATTGGCATTCGATTTTACATTTAACACTTGATTATTGGCTAAAAGACTAGCTTTTAAAACTTTATTTTCAATCGGAAGTTCAACTATGCCATTTTTTGGCCAGTCAAATACGGAGACATACAAATAAGTCCGCTTTCCATCTTCCT
This sequence comes from Sphingobacterium sp. UBA7253, assembly GCF_002472745.1. NCBI lineage: Bacteria > Pseudomonadati > Bacteroidota > Sphingobacteriia > Sphingobacteriales > Sphingobacteriaceae > Sphingobacterium > Sphingobacterium sp. UBA7253. The sequence continues at coordinate 13,826 of NZ_DKSP01000233.1, forward strand.
TCATGGTACATCTCCCCCATTCAAATGGCTGTAAAGGACTACTCTTGGTCGCGTAGACTGCTTCACTATTGGCTTTCATCCATTTGCCAATTACAGCCAAACGTTCTATACTCTCCTGTGGAAAGGATCCATCGGGTTTTGGACCAACGTTCAACAAGTAATTTCCACCTTTGGAAGCAATATCAACGAGATTGCGGATCAAGGTTTCGGCAGACTTCCATTTATGATCCGATGTGCGGTAGCCCCAAGTGCCATTCATGGTCATACAAGTTTCCCAATGCTTGCCTTCAAGTTCACTCCAATCTGGAATTTTTTGCTCCGGCGTTTTGGTATCGCCAGGGAAATTAGGCCGTTTCAATCGATCATTTGTGATAATATTGGGTTGTAATGCCAATTGGTCCTGAAGCATATTTGCGGCTTCGTCGGTCATATTGGTTGGTGTATCCCACCATAGCACAGCAATATCCCCATAGTTACTCAACAATTCTTTGACCTGAGGCACAGATACGTTTTTGATATAGTCACTAAAACTCGCTGTTTCTTGTTTGGGATCCCAATGGCCATGATGTGCTAGTGTGTAATCATCTATGCGGGTTGAATCTGGATTAGGCCAGCCTTCTCGCATTAATTTACGAGCAGCCGATCCACCAGGGTTATTCCAATCCTGTGCCTGTGAGTAATAAAAGCCAAGTTTCAGGCCATATTTTCGGCAGGCTTCGGCCAAAGGTTTCAAAACATCTTTACCGTAGGGCGTCGCATCCACCATATTCCACTTACTCGCTGTTGTTTCAAAGAGCGCAAAACCATCGTGGTGTTTGGCCGTGATAATCAAATATTTCATCCCGGCATCTTTCGCCATGCGTACCCATTCGTCTGCATTATACTGTGTGGGATTAAATTGTTTTGCCATCGCCTGATATTCATCAACCGGAATTTTAGAGCGGTTCATAATCCATTCTGCTCCACCACGTGCCTGTTCGTGCCCCTTATAAACACCGCCAAACTGCGCATATACTCCCCAATGGATAAACATGCCAAACCGGGCTTCCTCCCACCATTTCATGCGTACACTATCGGGCAAGCGGTTCACTTGCCCAGTCAATGATCCCCTACCTATCACCATGATGAGGACAATTGACAAGAACATATTATATATAGCTTTCATACCTGAATTTTTCTTTTTCTTAATTTAGAAACCTGGTGTTTGCTTAAAATTGTCATTGCCTAAACTTTTGGCCATATCTACCTCAGATTGAGGTACTGGCCATAAGGTATCTCTTGCCATGAATAACCGTGAAGCTCCATCGGGATCCTTGGTTTTATCCATCACCTCTTTGATCATCCCCCAGCGTTTCAGGTCAAAATAACGTTGCCCTTCCAAAGCCAATTCAATCCTCCGTTCATGACGGATAATATCGCGGAATTCATTTTTTGTCAAGGAACCGCTAAACTCTAAGAGCGGCATTTTCACATCAGCCCTGGATCTTACCTTATTCAACGCGTCTACAGCTGTCTGATCAGGCCCGGCACTTTCATTTTTCGCTTCTGCGTACATCAATAAAATATCTGCATAACGTAAGAATACCCAATCCTGATCACTTTGTGTCGCGTAACTGGTTGGCCATTTCGATTCGTTGATATATTTTCTCGGTAAAAAACCACCCAAAACCCCTTCGGCAACCGGATCAAAAGCTGAAGATGCAGTGGTACCTCTCCATACACCGCGGTACATGATTGTCGACTTCAACCGTGGATCTCTATTTTCGTAAGGATTTTTAGCATCGTAAACCGTCGATTCCTTAATATCTTTTCCATCGATGGCATAATAAGAATCCACCAGATACCCCAACGGTTGTATTGTCTTCAGATAAGAATACATCATATCTGCTGGGCTATACATATTGGGCGGTAAAAATCGAGCGGAGAACATGATTTCGGGATTGTTATTTTGTCCAGGTTTTCGGAACAGATCACGGTAACCACCCTGATAGATCGAAAACTTGTTTTCATCCATAACAATCTTCGCTGTTGCCGCTGCCTCGGCCCATTTTTTTGCAGTCAACAACACCTTTGTTTTGTAGCCTAATGCAGCTCCCCTCACAGCATGCCCCTTATATCCTGTATTTGGCAGTTTTTCACTCGCGTAATCTAAATCTGCTAAAATCGCTTCGATAACGTTGGTTTTAGGTGTTCTACCCAACCGAATACTCGCATCGTCCATACCTAGGGGTTCTAAAGTCAATGGCACATCACCGTACAGATTGGTCAACAAAAAGTAGTAATGGGCCCGGATAAAACGAGCCTCTGCTTTATATCGGTCACGGTCCTGCTGGCTCATGCTTGTAATGCGGTCAATATTGGCAATCAATTTATTACATGCAGCAATGGCCTGATACGAAATCTCATACCCCTCAGATTGCATTCCGCCGGTTGTTGAGGAGATTCCGGATCGCGAAATAATATTGAAGTTATTGGAGGTACTGGACACAAAGGCATCGTCTGAAAGCCCATCCCAAAACATACTTGCTCCCCCCCAACCACCGCGTGCATTGGATGAAGACGTCGAATTGTATCCCCGGCAAAGAAATTCATAACAGCCCGATAGTGCCAAATCAGCATCAGTCTGCGTTTTCCAAAAGGTTGATTCCGAAATTTTATCCGTTGGGTTTTTATTTAAAAAATCTTTTGTACAACTACCTAGTGAAGCTAGGGTAGCTAAGCTTAGGTATAGATATGTTTTTTTTACGCTATTTTTCATCTTTATTTTTTTTTAGTTACCACTAGATTAGAATGTGATGCTCGCTCCAAATGCGAATACTTTATTCTGAGGATGAGTCACATAACGTCCTGATGTTGCACCACCACTTGATGAAACGCCACGTTCGGGATCTAAACCGGGGAACTTGGAGAATGTGACCAGGTTATCCGCCGCAAAATAGATGCGAAGGCCAGAAATACCAGCTTTGGACAAGGTGCTCTGTGGAATAGAATAGCCTACCTGAATATTTTTAAGACGCAGGAACGATCCATCTTTTAAAAAGAAAGTCGACGCAGTCCGTACGTTATTTGCGGCAGGGGTATTTTCAGCACCGACTATTGGAAGCGATGCATTGGGGTTTTCTGGAGTCCAAGCATCCATCCAGTCGCGGGTGAATGTACCACCTTGCCTGAAAGGAACTATTCCCCACTCACTTACAAATATTTTTTGTCCCTGAGAACCGAAGAAAAAGGCTGTAAAATCAAAATTCTTCCAAACAGCCGTCGCGTTAAAGGAATAATCGAAATCTGGATAAGCGCCCGGCACGACAATACGATCATTATTGTCCACAACTTTATCGCCATTTACATCGGCAAATTTCAGATAACCCGGTTGCGCCGGAATCTGTTGCACCGGAGAGGCTGCCACCTCTTCCTTCGAACGGAATATACCCGTGTTCTCCAAAAGATAAAAACTACCATAAGGTAAACCTTCTCGGATAATGGTATTGCCCGAGATACGTTCGGCTCCATATTTCATCACCTTATTGCGATTGGCCTGAATATTTCCATTGAGGGTCAGCGATACCTCTCCAATTTTATCACGGTACTGAAGACCGAGTTCTATACCTCTGTTACGCAATTCACCATAATTGACGGTCGGTGCAGTCAGCCCAATATAAGAAGGGAAAGCCGTAGATGCGGATAAAATATCTGATGTTACTTTGTTATACCAATCGAAAGAAGCGGTCAATTTGTTGTTCCATAGCCCGAAGTCCACACCGAAATCCAGGACTTTGGTACTCTCCCATTTGATCCTGCCATTAGCCATAGCTACCTGACGAGCCCCCTGTTGGAGTGTTTCATCAAAAGGATAAGCAAAAGAAGAATTGTAAACAATCTGATAAGGATAGTTACCAATATTCTGATTACCCAGTGTTCCAATAGAGGCTCTTAATTTTAGTTCATTAACAACTTCTTTCAATTTAGGCCCATAAAACGTCTCGTCCGAAACTTTCCAGCCTCCGGATAATGAAGGGAAAAATGCCCATTTTCTATTTTCAGGAAAACGTGAAGAGGCGTCGTAACGCGCATTACCTTCAAGTAGATACTTGCCTTTGTAGTCGTAGTTTAATCGACCATAGTAAGACCTCAATGACCACTCATTGGTTACACCGCTATTAGACTGTTGGCCAGCTCCGCCACCATCAAGCTCAAGCAAATCATTGTTGGGAAATTGCAACCTACTTCCGAACAATTTTTGTGTTTTATTATATTCTGCCTGGGTTCCTGCCAGTACTTTCATGTTATGATTTCCAAAAGACTTATCGTAAGTCAATTGTGTATAACCCACCGGGTACACATTGTTGTCGTCCGTTACTTCTAGCCCTTGACCACCCACATCAAGTTGTCTGGCGGGTAGATCATCGGGTTTGGCGAACCACATGTATTGATTAATCACAGGTTTGTTTGTATAGTTTTTTGTAAAGCCATACGTCAATCCGCCGCTAGTCTTCCAATCCAGCCCATCCAATATTTTCACATTTAAAAAAATATTGCCTTGCATAAAATAATTGTTCAGTCTTGTAAATGCATTTTCAGCAACTGCAACAGGGTTTTTATTTGGAGACTGAAAAGGATATGCCCTGGACGTATAACGACCACTACCATCTGGTAATACAGGTCCATAAAGTGGTGATTGACTAATGGTAGACAAAAACTGATCTTCACTACCATTTCTAGGGTATTTCCGATCGCCATAATTCAAGGTAATGCTTGAACCAAAACTTATCCGTTCATTGATTTTAGAGCCTAGGTTAAGCTGTAGATTATACTTTTTAAAAGAAGTCCCGATCATAATATCAGGCTGATTGACGTAGCCCAAAATAACGTTGTAATTTGTTCCTCCGGCACCACCGCTTAAGCTTAAATTGTGCGTCTGTACCGGGACTGTTCTAAAGACAGCATCCAACCAGTTAAAATCGGGATATAATTTTTTATCTGTTGCATTTTTGTAGGCATCAATCATCTCCTGGCTAAAAGAAGCATTTGGATTTGTGACACCAGAGTTTTTATTTGCCTGATTATACAGGTTCATATAATCAACGGAATTATACACGAGGTCTGGAAGAGCTGAGGCTTTGGTAATTCCAACATTATAATCGTAGCTCAGTTGTGTTTTTCCAGCTTTACCCTGTTTTGTCGTTACGAGAATAACTCCATTTGCTGCTCTTGCCCCATAGATAGCAGCCGATGCAGCATCTTTTAATACAGTGATATTCTCGATTGCTTGAGGATTTAAATTTTCCAAACTCCCGGGGATACCATCTACGATAACCAGTGGAGCGGAAGAGGCACCATAGGAACCCAATCCACGTACCTGGAGATTCACATTCTCATTCCCCGCTTCTCCTGATCCTTGCGTAACACGAAGGCCGGGCATGCGACCTTGAAGTAATTGCGTTGGATTTGTAGCGATACGTTTGTTAAGCACCTTTCCATCGACAGCAGCAACAGCACCGGTTAAATTGCTTTTTTTCTGGGTACCATAGCCTACGACAACCACTTCATCAATCAGGCTACTGGACTCCTGGAGAACGAGATTAATGTGATCTTTCTTATTGACCTGGACTTCAGCCTTCTCTTTGCCTACCAGCGAAAATATCAGGACATCAATATCTCGCGCAAGAATTTGATAATTGCCGGCCCCATCGGTTACAGTGCCGTTTTTCACCCCCTTTATCTGTACTGTAACCCCCGCAAGAGGCTCGCCTGTTGAGGAGCTTACTTTTCCGGAGATCTTTATTTGCGATTGGGCAAGCACCACTGGTGCAGACATGCTCATCAACGAAAATAAAAGTAACCCCTTCCCTACCGTTTTGGTTATCGGTGTTATCATAGTTGTTTTGGTTTATTTGGTTATTTAACGAAGTAAATGAACTCAAATATCAAAAATCGTTCACAGCAAAAGGAGTATTTTTTGTTCAAATAGGTGGAATAAATAGCTTCATTCCTGATTTTCAACACGATTAAATGGTTCCATCGGTTCAGCTCCAAAATAAGAAGGAGATCTGTCGGAGCTCCCAGAACTCCGTACGCCGAGGGAGATTATCAATTCTGCGATAAAATCGATATATTGTCCCCAAAATCAGTTTAAAGTGAGGGAGTCGATGACAACAAAAAAATATAGTAACATCTATATCTTTTGGTTTTGCAGCATTTTATTTTTTTTAATGCACCCTGGCTATTGCCAGACAATCATACCTACAGGAACACCTTTTGTAAAACAATACAAAAAAGACCAATACAAGGCTGGAAATCAGAACTGGTCTTTGGCAGTCGATAAAGATGGTCGCATTTATAGTGCAAATACCGAGGGACTGTTACAATTTGACGGACAATACTGGCGTATCTTTCCACTGCCAAATCATTCAACAGTCCGAAGTGTTGCGATTGGTAAAGACGGAAAAATTTATACAGGCGGAAGAGGTGAATTTGGCTATTGGACTTCCAAACCTTTCGGAAACTTGACCTATCATAGTCTCTCTAAACTTGTGCAGGACAAGACCTATTTTCCAAACGAAGAAATCTGGAAAATCATTGTTGAGGACCAACGGGTATTTTTTCATACATTTTCCAAATCTTATATTTGGGAAAACAATCGTATACGGCAGCTAACCGCCAAAGGTGAACCCTTTTTATTTCCGCATCAGCTCGATAACAAGTTATTTTTCGAACAGCTGCCAAGTGGTCTGCATGAATTTAAACAGGATAAACTTATCCCTGTAAAAGGAAAAGAGGTCTTGAAAGATAAAAATGTACTTGCCATCTTACCTTTCGACGCAACGACCTCGCTTATTGCCACTTCGCGAAACGGCCTTTACCTGATGAAAGCCGATGGTTCCATCCTACCCTGGCCTGTTCCGGCAAACCAGCTCTTGAGCCAATCACAAATCAACAATGGCTTATACCTCTATGACGGACAATACGCTTTTGGCACCATCCAAAACGGTGTTATTGTCATCAATAAAAATGGTCAGGTCATTCAGCATATCAATAAAAACAATGGTCTCCAAAACAATACCGTTCTCAGTATTGTGAAGGACAATCAGAAGAATATCTGGGTGGGACTTGATAATGGTATAGACCGCATTGAAATCAACTCCCCGTTATCATTTTATACTGATTTTGTTGGAAAAATTGGTACGGTTTATACATCAATTATCTATCAGGGGAAAATCTATCTTGGAACCAATAAGGGATTATTCTCAAGCGAATGGAAGGGATTAAACAATTATAATTCGTTAAATTTTTCTCAGATTCCCAATTCAAACGGTCAGGTATGGACCTTAGCCATATTTGGCGATGAACTTATCTGTGGACATAATGATGGAACCTTCAAATTGGTTAATGGGCGGCTCGAGAAGATTTCACAGATCACTGGCGGCTGGATATTCAAGCCTATTTTTGGAACAAAAAATATTCTTCAAGGAAACTATACGGGCCTATCGAAATTTAGCTTCGATGGTATACATCTTCAGTTCGTCCAGCAATTCGCGGGCGTTAAAGATCCCGTTCGATTTTTGGCGCAAAAAGATAACCATACCTTTTGGATTGGCGATTGGGGACAGATACAACTACTCGGATTTGATGCGAATTTCCAACAGGCAAATATTTTATTTTCCTCCAAACAGGACAGTATCGCTTCAAAGAGGCAATTTACAGGGATTTATACATTAGAAAATAATCTTGTATTTGCGACGGACAGCGGATTTCTCCAATTCGACAATATTGTAAAAAGATTCAGCTATGCCGATGAATTAAACACAGCATTAGGCACCTATAAAAATTCAAATAAGGTCATACCGATCAATACAAACAGCTACTGGTTTATTCAGAAGACAAAAATTGCTAAAGTAGATTTTGACAGTAAGGGCAAACTTCATATTGACTCCAATCTGCTCAGTCCCTTACAGGATCGAATGATGAATAACTATGAAAACATTCTCCCTATTGAAAACCAATACTATCTCATCGGCTTAGATGATGGATTTGCAATCTATCGTCATTCCGATAAATCACAAAAATATAGGTTGCCACTTCCACAAATAGCACAACTCATCAACTTGACAACAGGACAGGTTATTATTCCAGATTCAGCGTTCAAACTATCATCATCGGACAATAATCTTAGAATTAGCTTTTCAAGTCCATATTATTCGTCATCACCGATTCAATACCAATATTATCTCGAAGGTTACTCGGACAATTGGTCCGAATGGAGTGAAACTGCCTATCAAGATTTCACTAATCTACCTTATGGAAAATTTCAAATTAAAATAAGGGCGAAGGACAATATGGGCTTGGTTTCGGAAATTCAAACGTTTTCCTTTACTATTCGGTATCCATGGTACCTTTCTTGGTGGGCAAAGGTATTTTATACACTGGTGCTGATAACGCTCATCTATTTAGCTTATATATTTAGTCTTCAGCAGGAGCGCAAGCGTCAGTTTCAAATTCGGCGAAAATGGTTGGAAGAGAAAAAGATTGCTTTGGAACGCGAAACCGAGCAAAAAGAAAAGGACTGGATCAAACTTAAAAACCAGCAATTAGAAGATCAGCTTCAATTAAAAAATAAAGAACTGGCCAATGCAGCACTCAATATCGTTTACAAAAATGAAATGTTGAACAATTTACACGACGAGCTTAAACAGCTTAAAGATGCTGATGGCAACAAACTGAGTTCGGATGAATTGAAAAAAATAAACAAGCTCATTGATGATGCCCATAATGACGATCGTGACTGGCATATTTTTGAAAGAAGCTTTAACGAATCACATGAGAATTTTTTCAAGAAATTGAAACAAGAGTTTCCTGATCTTGTCCCCAATGACCTTAAACTATGCGCCTACTTAAGGCTCAATATGTCGAGTAAGGAAATTGCCTCATTGCTTAACATTAGTACACGCGGTGTCGAGATTAGACGCTATCGATTACGTAAAAAGTTAGGCATTCCCACAGACAAAAACCTCTCTGAATTCCTGATGGAACGTTAAATTCCCATCACAAACACTACATCATTACCACACACGAGCTTTAGTGTATAAAACACACTAAAGCTCGTGTTATTTCGTTTAAAAATACTATCTAAAAAGCTGACTATCAAAAACATAAAATACAAAAAAAGGTAAGCTGAGCAAGTTGAAATTTCATGTAGTAGTGATGTGAAAATGTTAAATTTTGGCAAAGTTGTACTACATCAACATCTTTGCTTCAGGGAAATAACCAACGTATTTTAAACAAACACCAAAAATTAACGATATGAGGAATCTATCCGCATTATTTTTGACATCCATGGTCGTATCTGTTGCCTATGGACAAACTTCCATACAAGGAGTGGTCAAAGATGGCTCAAGCATGATCTCCATGCCAGGCGTCACCATCAGTATCAAAGGGAAAGCAGTAGCTACAAAAACCGACGCAACGGGGAAATTTCAAATCAACGCCTCTCCTACCGACTCATTGGTCTTTAACTTTCTGGGTTATCGCACACAAACCGTCTACATTGGCAATCAAACGCAACTCAATGTATTCTTAGAAAATCAAAACCAAGCACTGGAAGAGGTTGTGGTTATCGGTTACGGTACGCAAAAGAAAGCGGATCTGACAGGATCGATCAGCTCCTTGAAATCATCCGATATCACGAAGCAACCTGCCATGTCGGCGATGCAATCCATCCAAGGTAAAGCTGCTGGTATCAATATTATTGCAAATGAAGCACCCGGTTCCTCACCTAATGTAATTATCCGGGGCTTAGGAACGGCATTATCAGGACGGAATCCACTCTATATTGTCGACGGAATTGCACAAACAGATATTAATAATATCAACCCATCAGATATTGAATCTATGGATGTTTTGAAGGATGCATCCTCTGCATCTATTTACGGTCTTCGGGCTGCAAATGGTGTTATTATCGTGACCACGAAGAAAGGTAAAACAGGGACGACAAACATCAATTATGAAAGCTTTGCAGGCATAAAAAATGTCCTCAATCGTGTGAAAATGGCAAACGCTGATCAGTTTAGAACATTTGCCAATGAATACCTAACCTCGACCAATGGATCGTACCGTTTAGCAGAGAATCAAAAATATAATACAGATTGGTATGACGAATTATTACGTACAGGTTCTGTATTTAATAATTCCGTTAATATTTCTGGCGGAACTGAGAAAGTTGATTACTTCGTATCCGCAAACAATTATACCGAAAATGGTATTCTTGATGGCTCCAAATTTGTAAGAAATACCATACGCAATAACAACGTATATAAATTTTTAAACAATCGCCTAAAGTTCAGTCAAAATTTAAATCTTACATTAACAAACGCAACGCCCAAGCCCTATAGTGCTTTCACCACGGCTTATCGTCAGTCACCGCTGGCTCCCCTGATGTTTGATAATGGCCGTTACGGTTTAGGTCGTGTAAATACAACAACTGGTGTTGCCGGTATTGAGGCAGCTCCTGGGCAAGCTATCGGAAACTTAAATTCCATTGGAAATCCAGTGTATGAGGTTTTACGTCAAAATGAAAGAACAAATACGCTCCGCCTACAGGGAAGTTTTGAAGGAGAATTCAAAATAACCGATTATCTGAAAATCAATTCGCGTATTGGCGGGAATAAATTTTATTCGAAACAACGGATTTTTAATAATGTAAAAGATCAATGGTTAAATGCAAATACGTTATTGAATGAATCTGATTTCATCAAATTAAAGGAAAATAATCCAAAAGCCCTTGACTATGTAGACAATAGTCTGAAATATGAAAATCTGGAACAATTCCGCTGGTCTATCGAGAATTTCTTGACCTTCAACAAGAATTTTGACAAGCATCATATTGAGGCGGTTGTGGGGATGTCACGTGAGAAATACGACATTAACAGCATGAGCAGCCAAACGGGTTATAATGTGCCTGAACAAGAGCAATACTGGAATATTAATCTTGCAAAAGGAACAACCAATTATGGTATTGTTGCGCTGCAAACGTCTTATACTCCAAGGGCCTTAGCTTCTTATTTCGGACGATTACAGTACAATTACGATAGCAAATATTATTTAACGGCAACATTGCGTAGAGATGGATCAAGTGTTTTCCGTAATACAGGAAAATACTGGGGTACATTCCCATCGGTGGGATTAGGCTGGACGGTAACCAATGAAAGCTTTATGAAAGATGCCAGCTGGATTAATTTATTGAAAGTGCGCGGAAACTGGGGTAAATTAGGTAACCAAGATATCCCGTTAAATGTATCCACAATTTTAACAAGTCCAGAAAGTTCAAATTATAACTACGTTTTCGGTCCTGAACAGAATATGGTGTATGGTAGTGCTTATGGTACTCCTGCCGTAAATCTAACCTGGGAAGTAACCAGAGAAACAGGCGCTGGCGTAGACTTTGCGTTTCTAAACAATCAGCTTTCAGGATCCATTGACTACTATCATAAGCTGAATACCAATACTATTCTTGATGTAACGCCAACTTACACTTCTCCTTCAGAGAAAAATTTCTATGCGCATGGTGCCAAAGTACTGAATCAAGGAGTTGAAGTAGCTTTAAATTGGAACAAAAGCATTAATCCTGAATTCAGTTATACCGTCGGCGTCAATTATGCCTACAACAAAAACAAAGTAACAGAAGTGGTTCCTGCCTATGACCGTGCTACTGGAGGTAGTTTAAATAATGGGGAGATTACCAAACAACTCCGTGTCGGACAACCGATCTATGGCTGGTGGATGTTTGAAGCAAATGGTGTCTTTCAAGACGCTGAAGATGTAAAAAATTACCCATCGTTTGGCGCTGCAAAACCTGGCTACCTGAAGTACAAGGATCAAAATGAAGATGGTGTCATCGATTCCCGCGACAAGGTTTTCTTTGGATCATTTTTACCGACTTCAACATATGGTATCAATGTTGGTGTTAATTACAAAGCTATTGATTTTAATGTCTCCGGATATGGTGTTGCAGGCAATAAGGTTTACAATGGTTTAAATAGTGTTCGTTCCAATGCGGGTGAGAATATCGCGTTGTCAACTTTTGAAAATCGCTGGACTGGCGCAGGTTCAACCAATGAGCATCCTGGTGCAGAAAGAGCATATTGGGCTTCGAGTTATTTCCTTGAATCGGGTGCTTATTTCCGTATCAATAATATCACCGTAGGATACACTTTCAACAACTTATATAGCTCGAGATCTAAACTAAGATTATATGTTACTGCACAGAATCCATTTATATTTACGAATTATAGTGGTTTCTCACCTGAACTTGCAGGCGACGGTAGTCCAAATTTAACTTCTGGTATTGAGCTTTCGGCTTATCCAACGACACGTAATTTCTTATTTGGACTTAACATGCAATTTTAATCACCTTAGTTTTGAAGACAATGAAAATTAACAAACTTTATATAGCAATTCTTCTTAGTGGGGGCATTGCATTGCAAGGCTGCAAAGACAACAACTTCTTAGATGTACCTTCTAAAGAATATGTTGAAGCCGAAGACAGTGAAGAAATCTACACACCCGAGCAATTTGTCAATGGTGTATATGGAATGTTTACGGACTGGGATTATTCTTTCTCTTACATTGGTATCACGGACATGCTTTCCGATAATGCGGATAAAGGTAGTTCAGCGACAGATGCCGGTGGTGATAAACTAAGTTTAGACGAGTTGACGTACACTTCAACAACAGGTTCCTTTCTTTCCATGTGGACACGTTGGTATAAATCCATTGGGCGGGCTACGCAAGCTATTGCATACACGGAAAAATTTGGATTGACAGACGAAGCTTATAAAAACAGATTGATTGCCGAAGCCCGTTTTCTACGTGCATTGAACTACTTCTATCTTGTGCGTGGATGGGGCGATGTTCCTATTCAAGAACGTGATTTAATAAAAAGAGAACCCGCAGCTGAGGTTTACGCTTATATTGAAGCTGATTTACAATTTGCTATCGACAATCTTCCAGTCAAATCTGCTTATGCTGCAAAAGACTTAGGTAGAGCAACCAAAGGTGCTGCACAAGGATTAATGTCAAAAGTCTATTTGTATCAAAGCAAATGGCAACAAGCTGCTGATATGGCGAAAACTGTCATCACATCTGGAGGATACAGTCTCGAACCAGATTACGCAACAATTTGGCGTTTAGCGGGGGAAAATGGCCCTGAATCATTATTTGAATTTCAAGCAAGGGGTACCTCTATCGCACATGGTATCCAACAATATAGTCAAGTACAGGCACCTCGTGGAGGAGCGGTAAACTTAGGCTGGGGTTTTAATATCCCAAGCCAAAACTTATTGGATGCCTTCAATGCCGAAAAAGACAATATCCGTCGCGATGCCACGATTATTTTCAGAGGCGAACCCCTGTATGATGGCCGTCTTATTGACAATGGTGTAGAAAATCCAATGTACAATGAAAAAGCGTATTCCTCTGCAAATGGAGGTGCCGCTGATGGCGATAAAAACGTACGTTACCTCCGTCTAGGTGAAATTTATCTTATCCTGGCCGAAGCAGCTAATGAGGTTGGCAATAGCAGCGAAGCGCTGAACGCATTGAATATGGTACGGACACGTGTAAAATTAGCCAATGTAACGACAACCGACCAAGCGCAGCTCCGCCAGTTGATCTGGAAAGAAAGACGCCTTGAATTAGCTTTTGAGCATGACCGCTGGTTTGATTTAATTCGTACAAAACAGGGAAAAACTGCCATGGCAGCCAATGGAAAAACGTTCCAGGATAAAATGATGCTTTTTCCAATTCCGGAGAATCAACGGATCCAAACGCCAGAAATGCCGCAAAATACCGGTTGGTAATCATTTATACAAAATAACTCCGTTCAAACGACCTATGGTCGTTTGAACATTTTTTCAAGAATTAAACAACATATCCATGAGAAAACGAATAGCATATCCAGCACTTAGCGGTATCGCTTTGGCGCTTATTCTCAGCAGTTCGTGCCAAAACGCTACTAATAGCAGTCCAGACAGTCCCTCAAAGATTGATTCAACCGATGGAAGCAAAATCAATGAAGATTCGCTATTAACAACTATTCAGCAACATACATTTCAATATTTTTGGGAAGGTGCCGAACCTACTTCCGGTCTCGCCAGGGAACGTATCCATATGGATGGTGTTTACCCTCAAAATGACCGTAATGTCGTGACCATAGGTGGTAGTGGCTTCGGGCTCATGGGTATGATTGTCGCCATGGAACGTGGGTTTATCAGTCAGGAACAAGGTGTTCAAAAGCTGGATCACATCATGGATTATCTAGGCAAAATCGAACGGTTTAAAGGAGCCTGGGCACATTGGTACGATGGAGAACTGGGTACAGCGAAACCCTTTAGTGAAAAAGATAATGGCGGTGACATCGTTGAAACTGCATTCTTAGCCCAAGGCCTAATCGCCATTCGGGAATATCTAAAAGACAAAGGTGATTCTGCCCAACTCGTTGCCCAAAAAGCAGATAAACTATGGAAAGAAATCAATTGGAATCATTACACAAATGGACAAAATGTTATTTATTGGCATTGGAGTCCTAAATTTAACTTCCAGCAAAATCATCCGGTCAGAGGATACGACGAATGTCTGATTACCTATATTTTAGCAGCCTCCTCACCTACATACCCTATTGCACCCCAAGTGTATCATGAGGGCTGGGCAAGATCTGGGGCCATTAAAAGCTCCGCTAAAAAATACGATATTCCACTCGTACTCAAGCACAATGCCAAAGAAGGTGAAGTGGGGCCGTTATTCTGGGAACATTACTCCTATTTAGGATTGAGTCCCAAAGGATTAAAAGACCAATATGCAGATTATTGGGAAGCGACAAGCAACCATGCCAAGATAAATTTGGCCTATGCAGATCTAAACCCAAAAGGTTATAAAGGTTATGGTTCAGATAAAGGCTGGGGCTGGACAGCCAGCTATTCCATTAACGGCTACGATGCACATCACCCAGACAACGACCCTGGCGTGATCTCGCCTACAGCAGCTTTGTCTTCCATGCCCTACACCCCACATGAAAGCATCCAGTTTGCGCAATACCTAGATAAACAACTCGGCAATAAAGTCTGGGGTAAATATGGTTACTATGATGCCTACAGTGAAACGGCAAATTGGTATCCACAACGTTATCTAGCCATCGATCAGGGGCCTATTATTGTCATGATCGAAAACTATAGAACAGGTAAAATCTGGGAGCTATTTATGCAGGCCCCAGAAATTCAACAAGGACTAAAGAAACTCGGTTTTACAAGTCCTTATTTAAAATAGTGGTCTGTGGAATCATTTTCAATCCGTCACACGTTGAGAATGGTTCCTTCCACGAAAACAACAGGATATCCCATAAAAGAGCGTCAAGAGTCATCTTGAGCGCTTTACATAAACTTACCATGTAGCGAGGAAAGCAAAATCCATGCGCACAAAAAAATAATACGATGAAAAAAGTAGTAGGTACTTTCCTTCTTGCATTGATCGCCTGGCATACAAGTCCAGCGCAATCCAATCAGAAAATGGACACGTTCATTAATCAGCTTATGGCTAAGATGACTGTCGAGGAAAAGATTGGACAACTTAACTTGGTCACCGGTGGTGAAGCGACGACCGGAACCACAGTATCCACGGGAGTAGAAGCGAAAATTAAAAATGGTCAAATCGGCGGTATTTTCAGCATGAGTACACCAGCGAAAATCCGCAAAACACAGGAAATAGCGATCAAGCAATCCCGGTTAAAAATACCCATCATTTTTGGGATGGATGTT
>NZ_DKSP01000232.1:0-36608 GCF_002472745.1 Sphingobacterium sp. UBA7253
TAAATATGCACTATCCTGCCCTCCTTCCTTGATTTGTTGTGATGAATTGCTTTGATACTTTCCAGGGTTGCCGTCCAGGACAGCTGCTTTGATATCGGCATACTATACCGTTGTTGGGCAATCCGCTGATCGTCAGTTTTAATATCCACATCATAGATACTTTTGACCGCCAGTGCCAATTCTGCAAAACTGCTTTGCTTAAGATAAACTCTTCCCTCAATCCAGCTATTCCGTGTCGTCAGATCAAAAGTCTCCTGCTGGCTATTGTGGTTATTTTTGGTATAACGGATCTGTTCGCCGCGGGTCAGCACACCCAGCGGATTGCTATTGGCAGTAACCTGCACTTTACCTGTAAATACGGACACCGATATCTCATCCAATTCCGCATAGTTTTTCACGGTAAAGGAGGTCCCCAGCACCCTTGTCTGTATTTGTCGGGCATTCACCACAAAAGCTTTTGAGGAATCTTTCTTGATCTCAAAATAGGCCTCTCCAGCCATAAGCTCCACAACTCGATCACGCCTATTGTAAGAGACGGTATCCAATTTAATTTTGGAATATGCGTTCATTATAACGGTTGATCCGTCGGCCAAAAATATCCGCTTACGTTGTGAGGCCCCTGTTTCAAAAATCCGGTAACCGGGTTTTAAATTCGCTTCTCTTTGGGAGAAATTCAGATCATGCTGTTTTGTCCAAAATAAAACGCTAACACATAACAGTAGACTTGCTGCAACCGTTCCGCTCCAGTAGATTATGCTCCGACCCACTGATTTTTTAGACGCAGTACTTCCAATACGTTGCTGTATATTATTCCATAATCGAACCTCATCTACCTCTCCTTCAGAAAGTTCTTCCCGATCAAGCGTATCATACCAGCGATCAATCAGGGACCTCTCAGCCTTGTTCGCATTATTATGCTGGTATCTATAGATTAAGGATTCAAAAATTCTTCTTTTCACTTTTTATGCCTGCTGTTTATATACAAGTCCGCAAAAAAGCCTCAAAGTACTTCAAGAAATAGTTAATGTTGTATGAAAGAATTGTTAAAGGATCAAAGTTCAGAAAATAGGAATATGGCAAGGTGGGTAAGCTACTTAGCGAGCTCGTCTATAATAAAGACCAAAAGAAGGCTAAAACTACCGTTTTGAACATGTTGATAGCCCAAAATAGCTTTCCGTAATCGTTTGGATGCTTCCGTAAGATTATTTTTGACCGTTTGCTCAGACAGCCCCATACGCATGGCTATCTCTCGAATGGATAAATGTTCCCATTTCAATAAAAGCGCTTGCCGCATATTCTGTGGCATAATTTCCAGCTCTTCCTCCAACAACTTCTCAAGGGCTAAATACGTATTGAGATCCTCTGGATGCTGCTGCACATAGTCGAATATATGTTTACTCCAGTGCTCCAACAATCTGTCTTTGGCTTTATTGGAATTAAAGAAATCTATAATTTTATATTTGAGCATCCCTTTCAAATAGGCTGGAAGATTCATTTGGATGTCGATTGTATGCCGCCTTTCCCAAAATTGGACAAACAGCTCCTGTAGAATATCCTCCACATCCTGTCGGTCTAGGATCCGACGGGCAGCGTGCTGATAAAGATCTTTCCAGCAATAGCGATACAATTCCTCATAAGCAGAAGTATCGTTAAACTCTTTAATAGCTTGTAGCCAACGCTGATGTACAACTGGTCCTTGATTCATGCTAATACCAAAATTAAGGTTGAGATATTAAGTTTCTATTAATAAATGAATAAAGAAACTGTAGGTATATAAAATAGTTTCACATTCGAAATAATACTTGAGCTAAATCTATATAACAGCGCTCAATTTATTATCACCTGGTATAAAAGAATCAGATTCCCTTAAAAATCAATTATTTAAATTATTTGTTTATTCCAATATTATTCTTACCTTTGCAACGCCTTAGGCAATAGTGCCTATTGTATAAAATATTTCATGAACCCATTTTTAGAACTGGGAATCCGTGAGGAAGTTGTTAATGCCATCTCAGAATTAGGTTTCGAAAAACCTTCTGAAATTCAGGAAAAAGCCATTCCTGTTTTATTGACTGGTAACGACGATTTTGTCGGATTAGCCCAAACTGGCACAGGAAAGACCGCGGCATTTGGTCTTCCATTATTAGAGCAATTAGACTTTTCTCAAAAACACCCACAGGCATTAATTCTTTGCCCTACTCGGGAATTATGTTTACAAATCTCAAAAGATTTAGAAAAATTTGCTAAATACGTTGACAACGTACATGTTGTTGCTGTATATGGAGGTGCAAATATCTCAGACCAGCTACGTCAAATTAGACGTGGAGTGCAAATTGTAGTAGCGACCCCAGGTCGTATGTTGGATATCATCGGCAGAAATGCGATTGATTTTTCAAATGTAAAATATGTTGTATTGGATGAAGCGGATGAGATGCTCAATATGGGCTTCAAAGAAGACATCAACAACATTTTGTCAGAAACTCCTGACGAGAAAAAAACTTGGTTATTTTCGGCGACAATGCCTTCTGAGGTACGTCGTATCGCAAAGAATTATATGACCGATCCAGTTGAGCTTACTGTAGGTACAAAAAACACCGGTAATGCCAACATTGAACACCACTATTATTTGATCAAAGCAAAAGATAAATATGCTGCGTTCAAACGTATTGTGGATTCAAACCCTGATATCTTTGGTATCGTATTTTGTCGTACAAAAATCGAAACACAGGATATCGCTGAAGCGTTGATCAAAGATGGTTACAATGCAGATTCATTGCATGGTGACTTATCACAACAACAACGTGATAAAGTTATGAAACGTTACCGTGACCGTAGTTTACAATTGTTGATCGCAACAGACGTAGCTGCTCGTGGTATTGATGTAAGTGATGTAACTCACGTTATTAACTTCTCTTTACCTGATGAAACAGAAAACTATACACACCGTTCAGGCCGTACAGCCCGTGCAGGTAAAACTGGTATTTCACTTTCTTTGGTAAACGTAAAAGAACTAAGCAAAATCCGTCATCTTGAAAAGATCATCGGTAAGCCTTTTGAGAAAAAACAAGTACCTCAAGGTGCTGAAGTTTGCGAAAAACAATTATTTTCTATCGTTAAAAAGATTGAAAATGTTGAAGTAAACGACGAACAAATCAGCCCATTCTTGCCTGCAATTATGGAAAATTTGGAGTCACTTTCAAAAGAAGATATCATCAAAAGATTCGCTTCTCTTGAGTTCAACCGTTTCTTGGATTATTACAAAAATGCACCTGATTTAAATATCGAAGCGCGTGACGGTGGTCGTGAAGACCGCGGTGATAGACGTGATGGTCGTTCACGTGAAGGTTCAAAAGGCTACACGCGTTTATTTATGAATTTAGGTTCAGTAGATGAATTCTCTCGTGGAGATATGTTGGGCTTCATCTGTAACAATGCGAATATTTCAGGAAAATCAATCGGTAAAATTGATTTGAAAGGCGTGTTCACATTCTTCGAAGTTCAAGATGCAGAAGTAGAAAAAGTATTCCAAGGATTCCAAGGTGTAGATTACAACGGTCGTCAAGTACGTATCGAAGTATCTGGTGAAGCAAGAGGTGAAGGTCGTAGCGACCGTGGCGGAAGAAGCCGTGGTGGTGATCGTGGCGGAAGACGTGAAGGTGGATACCGTGGTGGTGATCGCGGTGGAAGACGTGAAGGTGGATATGGTGGCGGCGAACGCAGCGGAAGACGTGAAGGCGGATTCAGTGGTGAGCGTCGTGATCGTGGCGAGCGTAGCAGCAATGGCGGCGGCTTCCGTGATTTCTCTGGAAAACGTAAAGAATCAAAAAGCAAATACTAATCATTAGTACTTAGCATAAGAGTTAAAGACTCTGGTACAAAAGCGATCAGCTTGAGATGCCAGAGTCTTTTCTTTTATTTCCCCTCCTAACAGTACAGGCACTAATATCTCCTGCCAATATAATAGTCTCTATAAAAAAGCGTAAATTAGCTGTATTATACGAACTGGACTTCTAACATGCCAATAGTAGCAACAAGATTATTTGATTTAGCATACCTGCAATATAGTATTGCCCCGGATTTCCCAATGTTTTCTTTCAGAAAAGATAACGAATGGGTACAAGTAAGCAATACTCAATTTATTGAACAGATCAACGAGACATCTAAAGGTTTGATCGCATTAGGCGTTCAGCCTGGAGAGAAAGTAGCATTAATTAGTGAGAACCGCATCGAGTGGAATATCCTTGATTTTGCCATTCAACAAATTGGAGCTGTAGTAGTCGCCATCTACCCTAATATTTCAACCTTAGATTACACGTATATCTTCAATCATGCCGAAATCAGGAAGTGTATTGTTAGTTCAAAGACACTATACACAAAGATATTAACGATACAAGATAATTGTCCGCAACTAAATGCTATTTACAGTCTAGACAAAGAGGATGGTCTAAACCATTGGCATGACTTCGTTTCCAAGGGCGAGATCATTACAGATGAAACGCTAAACCAACTACGTGATGGTATAAAAACCGATACATTGGCGTCCATCATTTACACCTCTGGCACAACAGGAAATCCCAAAGGTGTTATGTTGTCTCATAAAAATTTATTGGCAGATACGTTGAGTAGTGAATATTCCTTTCCTGTCGAACGAGGTGATCGTGCCCTCTCCTTTCTTCCAGTTTGTCATGCCTATGAACGCGTATTCCAATATGTATATATGTACAAAGGTTTGACAATCTTCTTTGCTCAATCGATGGATACGATAGGTGAAGATTTTAAATCCGTTAAACCACATATTTTTTCCGCTGTACCTCGTGTATTGGAGAAAGTTTATGAGAAGATTATGGCTACAGGAGAGCAATTAACAGGAGTCAAGCGTAAGCTATTCTTCTGGTCCTTGAGCGTCGGCGAACAATACAAACTGGAGGGACGTACATGGTGGTATGACTTTCAACTGAACATTGCCCGTAAATTAGTTTTTTCAAAATGGCGCGAAGCATTAGGTGGTGACATCAAAGGGATTGCCTCCGGGAGTGCTGCTTTACAGGAAAGATTAATCCGTCTGTATATGGCAGCAGGGATTCCAATATATGAAGGTTATGGCCTCACTGAGGCGGGACCATGTATCGCTGTAAACTGCTATAAACGAGGTATGAAAATTGGTACTGTAGGCTTACCGTTAATTAATATCGAAATAAAGCTTGCTAACGATGGAGAAATATTGACTAAAGGCGAGAATAATATGATTGGCTATTATAAAAATCCAGAGGCAACAGCAGAAGCGATCAAGGATGGCTGGCTTTATACTGGGGACATTGGCCAATGGGTAGACGGTAAATTTCTTAAAATTATAGACCGAAAGAAAGAGATGTTCAAGACTTCTGGAGGAAAATATATCGTTCCGCAGCAGATCGAATCTAAACTGGTCGAATCTTCATTTATCGAACAGGCTATGGTACTTGGAGAAGGCCGCAAATTTCCTGCGGCGTTGATTGTTCCCAACTATAATAATCTTCTAGAATGGTCAAGAAGTGCTTTTCCCGCCCTTGCCAATCTTTCTAGACTAGATTTTCTAAATAGCCCAGAACTGAAACAGAAAATGGGATCGGAACTCAACCGTATTAATCAAAATTTTGGCAGCTGGGAACAGATCAAGAAGTTCATCATAGTTCCCGACGAAATGACCGTTGAAACCGGTGAATTGACACCGACGTTAAAAATGAAAAGAAAAGTTATCTTGCAAAAATACGAACAAGAGATTGAAGATATTTATCAAAACTAGTCTACAAAAAAGCCTTTGTCAAAAACAAAGGCTTTTTGTAATCAACTAAATTATATTCTTTATTTTTTAACAATCCGTTGACGAATCGCTTCATAGATCACTACTGCGGCCGACACAGATACATTTAACGAACCTATTTCACCGTACATTGGTATCTTGGCCAGGTGGTCGGCAATACGAATTAGGTCATTGGAAACACCAACGTCCTCTGCCCCCATAATTACACAGGTTGGAGCTGTATAATCCACATCGTAAATGCTCGAGGTTGTTTTTTCTGTACTGGCAACTAACTGCACACCTGAATCAATCAAAAATTTACCAACTTTGGACAAGCTATCATGGCGACAGACAGGGATTTTATAAAGTGCTCCAGCAGATGTTTTAATGGCATCAGGGTTAACCTCAGCTGAGCCCTTTTTAGGGACAATGATGGCATGTACTCCAGAACATTCCGCTGTACGTGCAATAGCACCCAAATTGCGCACATCGGTCACTCCATCCAACATCAGAAGTAAAGGAGTTTCACCTTTTTCATAAATCTGAGGGAGAAGTTCTTCTATATCATGATAGGTAATTGGAGAAATAACCGCAATTACACCTTGATGATTTTTACGTGTTATGCGGTTTAATTTTTCAATTGGCACCTGTTGAGAAGCGATATTATGTTCCTTTAACAAGGCTTTCAATTCTAGAATCAAACTGCCGCTCAAACCGCGTTGTATAAATAATGACTCGATCTCTTTACCACTATCGATTGCTTCGATGACAGCACGAATACCAAATACCATCTGATTCACTTCACGTCTTTCCCCGTGGTCGCGATCACGTCTCTGAAAATTTCCTTGCATAATAAATACTAAATATTTCCCTCTTCATGGAAGAGTTTGCAAATGTACAAAAATAAAAAACAACTAGCGTGTTTGAATTAGCTTAGCCCCAAGTTAAACTCCTTCCGCAAAGTATCTAAAAGCGGGTTTTTGTTGACCATCGCTTGATACTTCTCCTGGGAAGTATAGGGCTTGCGTGAAATCGTATGTTCCATCATCACCCCCTGCAGATCCAACGAAAAATTCTGGAGTTTCACACGTAGGTAGTTCAACACATCAACCTTTGCACTTTGCAATACATCCATCTGAACACCATTTTCGACATCAATTTCAATCAATACCCCATTTAACCGCGGTTGCATAGCCGTCATCATGGTATACAAGTTAATCTTGTTTTCCGCTTTCAGCTGTTCAGCATAACTATTCCAAACAGCAATAAATTGACCGAATGAAACATCACGTTGTTCGCTTCCACGTATTAATTCTGGCTCATCACCTTCTTTGGCAACCGCATTGTTATCGTATATGGTATTCAAATCCGGCAAAGACGGAATAATTGCTGCAGTAGATGCTCCCCACCCGCCTTTTTTTACTTTAGGAGGCACGTTGGAAATAGGATCTTTTTTCACCTCTTCCTTAGTCTCGGAAGCCTGATAATTTACGGGGTTAGCTTGCGAACGCGGTGTCACAGGGTTTTCAACGACAGGAGCATTCGCTGGAGAAGTCGCTTGCGGAGTAGGGACTACCGAGGTTTGTTGCGCTTGTCCAACTACTGGCTCAGGAAGTTTTTTTTTTACGCCCTCGGTTGCCGAAGGAATCTGTACGGATCCAAGCTGGCTCAATTTAATCGCACTTGCGATATGACATGTCTTGAGGAGTGAAAGTTCAACTTGCAGGCGTTGATTTTTACTTGTCTTATAGTTGATCTCACATTGATTGGAAATATTCAATGCAGATAACAAAAATCCTGGAGAAGCTTTTTGGGACTGCTGCAGATACTTTTGACGAATACTATCACTGACTTCCAATAATTTTAGCGTAGCCGGCTCTTTAGCAACCAGCAAATTTCTAAAATGTGCAGACAGACCGGCTATGAAATGACTGCCATCAAACCCGTGATTTAAAATCTCATTGAAAATCAATAAAGTTTGTGCTGCATCCTCAGTTAAAATAGCATCCGTTAGCTTAAAATAATAATCGTAATCCAAGATATTCAAATTATCGATTACCGCTTGATAGGTGACATTTTTATTGGAAAAACTGACGATCTGATCGAACATCGACAAGGCATCCCGAAGGCCACCATCGGCCTTTTGGGCAATGATATGTAATCCGTCCTGATCATAAGCAATACCTTCCCTGTCAGCGATACGGGCCAAATGACTGGCCATATCTTCCACTTTGATCCGGTTAAAATCAAAAATCTGACAGCGCGAAAGAATCGTTGGTAAAATCTTATGTTTTTCAGTAGTCGCCAGGATAAAGATAGCATAGGAAGGAGGTTCCTCCAATGTCTTCAAAAAAGCATTGAAAGCCGCTTGAGAAAGCATATGCACCTCATCTATGATATAGATTTTATATTTTCCAGCCTGTGGTGGTATGCGTACTTGATCAATCAGGTTGCGGATATCATCTACGGAATTATTGGATGCGGCATCCAGTTCATGAATACTGAAAGAATTTCCATTTTGGAAAGACTTACAGCTAGCACATGCACCACAAGGTTCAGTGCCTGCTAAGATATTTTCACAATTTATTGTTTTAGCTAAAATACGCGCACAGGTAGTTTTCCCCACACCGCGGGGACCACAAAATAAAAATGCCTGCGCCAACTGATTGTTGTGTATCGCATTCTTTAAGGTACCAGTAATGTGTTGCTGACCTACAACCGAATCAAAGGTAATCGGGCGGTATTTACGTGCAGAAACAATAAAATTATCCATTGCACGAAGATACGAATTTTAATATTATTTTTCTACGTAACATTAATTTGTAGCGGTAGTGGAGTGCGACAATTTCGCGGTATTATCTCATTTTCTGGCATAAAAAAAGACATCCCTGTACAAAGTAAATATAGACTCCCTTGCCTACCTGCACATTGTATCAAAACAAGGCGTATGGCTATGGCTAGCAAGAATACTACACTAAAGTGTTTTAGACTAAGTCATTTTTAAATGTTAATTTCGGCGAACTAAAGACTATTCGAAAACAACTTTATTAATTATTGATAATAACAAGCAATATATCCCTGCATTAGGATACTTTGAGTGTAGCAGATAGTTAATAGCTTTCGTTATCTTACAAAAACCAAATTTATGAAGCACTTAACCTACCTATTTTACGCTTTTTTATTTAGTACATTTTTATTTGTAGGCTGTAAAAAAGAAGACAGCTATGAGGAACTCACAAGTCTAGCAGCAGATAAAATCCAGCAAGCCGTTAAATTAACAGAACATCTTTCCTGCAATGATCTAAAGGAATGTCGTATTGACACGCTTTATTACACCTATGTACCGGTACATCCAAGCTTTGAGCAAGCCTATAATCAATTACTTACCGAAGCTGCAGACCTTAAAGAAAGGGCGCAGAAAGTATATAAAGGGCCTATTGTTTACAATACGAGTCCTGCTGAAAATTATCTTCCACCCCACTTTGGATTGCGCTGCATTGCCGACAAGGTCAAGGTCGCCCGTGCCACGGATCTGGAACTACCTGAAATTAACCAGCGGCTGGATGAACTGTTACCTAAAATGACCACATTTTTCAATGACATTCCCTGTACCGACCCAAGTAAATGGCATATCGCCCCTTTTCGTAAAGACTGTGAATTTATCTCCATATTGTATACTGACAAAGAAAACTTTGCTGAGTTTGGCAATATGGCAGAACAATATAATCATTTGGATCATGCAAAAAGAGTACTAGACAAAAGCTTGAACTGTCCAGATAAAAATGACAAACCAGCCAAAGGAGTAATCTGTGAAAATGGTAAGCCTAAGATTACGTATTAATATACGCCGTGCTACCAAATCTTATATTCGATAAATCAAATCATTCTTTATAGGAATGATTTGATTTAGATAAAGCTCAGCCTTCAGATGGCTGAGCTTTTATCTAGTTCTATACTACTTCATCAGGTATCCGAAAGCTTTGGGTCTAACCATAGTTTCCTGATAAACCTTACCAAAACGATCGGTTACTTTAATTAACAAGGTGCTGGTGGGAGAAGAGGCCTTCACTTTAAACATGTGCGCTGTCAAAGTGCTCACAAAGTCCTCGGTGGGGGTAGCATTTCGATTAAGTCGCTGTGCTGAATAGGAAACAATATGCAATGGATCTCGCATACGAACACGGGAGACTGTCAACGGTTGACCATTTTCACTCACTTCGACTTTCCAATTTTTATCGTAGTTCCAAACATTGATCAATACCTCATTGTTGTTATTGGGATTCGCATATTCCGCCGCATAACTCTCCCATTTCAGATCACTTGTAGGCTTAAAATTTGGGGCATATTTATCTTTGGTAAGATGCACCTGATTAAGATCATAAGCCCTAAATTGATAATCAGCATGCTCACCAATACTCTTATACCCCCACTTTAAATCTCTTCCGTCTATCGCCCATATTCCATAGCCTCCTGGAGCCCCATCCTTACAAATATGATTGCCTGCATATCCCGCGTTACCGGTCCACCACCAAGTCGCACAGATGGCAGCTGTATTATGCTCCATGATATGCGGCGTAGCAGCAGTTTCCACGTTATAATTGATATGCGTATGTCCCGTGAGCACATGCACGGTTTTAAATCCATTCAAGGCGTTCACAAAATCCTGCGCATTGCTTATCCGATATCCTGTCGTTTCGGCACCGTTCGTATTGAGACTTGGATTGGTATGTAAATGTGCATGCATGGCGATCACAATCGGCGTATCCTTATCCGTAATGGTTGCTAGATCTTTTTTGAGCCATTCAATCTGATCAGCGACAATTTTTGTATTATAGTTCCTTGCATCACCGGCATTAATATATTCAATATTATCTAAAACAATGTAATGTACCTTACCGATATTGAAGGAATAATAAGTCGGCCCCAATACATCACGGAACTTATCTTCAGCTCCCCAATCCTCATAAAACTTTGGATCGTTATCATGATTGCCCATGGTATTAAATACCATCGCGTTGATCTTATTCATTTCAACAATATACTGCGGCAGTGCATAATTATTGGTATACCAATACCCATCCCAAGTCATATCTCCCAATGTCAGCGCATACACTTTATTGCCCGCATTTTTATAGTTTTGTATTGACTGATTAACATCGGGCAGGAATCCTTTCTGAAACTGATTCAGGTCATCCGTACGTTTAGCCAAATGCATATCTCCCAACACCATGACCACATGTTTTTCATTATTTGCAGCCTTAAGCTCAAAATCTTTAATCTCAACAATGTTTGCCGGCTGCGAAAGGCGTTGAAAGAATTGAGGCGCATTGACGTTTGAATCAACTTCATAGTTTCCCGGTATGGAAATAAACACATATTTTCCTTTTTTGGAAGAAGGTAAATAATATATACCAGCTGCATCCGTCATTGTCACTTCAAAGCCGTCTGATACCACAACATTGGCAACACCTACACCATTGGCGTAAACAACACCCTTTACAGTCATTCCTGTTTTGTCGGGGATATTCGCATTAAAAAATAAATTGACAATGGTTGATCCCAACAAAAATGACTGGGCTCCGCGTTTTACGGATATCCGATAACTATCCGATGGCAATTCCGTAGGGAAAACAAAAACAATATTATCTGCAGAAGCAGATTTGCTTGCGACAGTAAATTTCCCCATTACACCGAGTTTATTCAGTGATTCAAAATATAGCTGATCCCCCATCTTGAATCCTGTTCCTTGTATTGTATATTCGCCCCCCTTGGAAGATTCTATCCGAGAGGACAATAGCACACCGGTTATCCGTAATGTATTATCTTCATTCCCCGGTTCGGGTTCGCCAGGCTTATTTTCAGGAATAGCTGAGGCTTTGGTGCAGCTGTATAAGTTTAATGTTAGGCCAAGTCCGGTTACCAATGTAGCTCGGATAAAGACCCGTCGGTTATATTGTTCTTTTTTTTTCATAAAAAATAGGTGATTAAAGGCTATTAACAATTACTTAGCGGGGGGCACAAAAATAGCCCATGCAATTTTTCTGAAGAGAAAGTATGCATGGGCCAGGTTTATTATTTAGCGACGGTAACAACGATATCGTCGACAAAAATACGGTTAACGGTAGCCGGCCAATTACCAGCACGCTGATCAAACGCGCCACCCAATAACCAAATTTGAGTCTCCGCAGTAGCTCCCGTAACAACAAAAGAATAGGTCGCTTCCGGAGCTTGCCATGCAGCTCTGCACGATTCTAGATTCGAATTAGGAGTTGCAACGTTCATCACATTAAATTGGCTCACGCTGACCGTTCCTGGTCCTTTGACACCAACGTTGAGTAGATAATGGTCACCAGTGGCATATCGTACAGCTTTGAAGGTAACCAATAGATTTTTTGTACGCTGTACATTGGCCAGCTTCGGCGAAATTAGATCGCCGCCGTAGTTCGTACGCCCTAATTTAATAAAGCCTGGTCGCGCATAAATCGATGCATAATTACCGCCCCCTTCTGTCGTATTGATCGTACTGGTCCAGCCTTTGGCCAATTCATCAGTGCTCCATAAAGCAATCCTTGTTTCGCCTGAAGTCGCATTAAAGATCTCGCTTCCATAGGTCAGCCAGTTAAAGTCCTCCTGAAGAACGACATCGCCCTCTACTTGCAATTTTACGCCTTTCTGATATACAGTTAGCGGAGATGCCTGTTGCACATCGCCTAAAAATAACAATAGATTTGCTGTACGCTCAATGTCGGTATTTTTATTTACCGTGATTGTTATTGGGGTATCACCCTCACCTTCCATAGGTGCAACTTTCACCCATTCAGATTCATTTTCCAAAGCGACTTTCCATTTCCCCGTAGCGCGGAGAATATACTGCCCGGTTATACCATCTTCCAGAACTTCCAAACGGTTGGATATGCCATCTATTTTTAAATAGGGATCTTTCACCTGTCCTTGATCTGTGGTTCCTGCCTGCTCTACATTCAGCACGTTATTTTGTAACTTTCCATCTAAAGTAAAAAACAAAGTCAGTTCACGCGCTTCGGGATCGGTATTTTTGTGAACGGTAACGGTAAATGTTCCATTTCCATTCCCCTCCATTGGATCGACTTTAACCCAGTTTTCTTTTCGGAGGGGCTCAACCTTCCATTTGCCAGTCGCCTGAACAGTGTAGGTTTCAGATACACCATTAGCCGCAGCGGCCAATTTTGATGGGTTATCTTTTAGTGCAAAATCACCATTTACCGCAAGATCGTCTTTACAGGATGTTAGTATCATTATCAAACTAAGACAAAAGACAACTGTTGATTTTGGAAGCGTATCCAATTTGTAATAATTAATCGTATTCATGAATTCCATAATTTTATTTAGCCTGCATTTCAACACGTTCCTTCATAATTGTCGTCACATTGCCTATCGTATACTGATATGACAATAGAAACACGTTTGTGCGCATACCAAATGCTTCTTCCACTTTGAATTTATTCGGATACATGGGGTCATTGTCCAATTGTACGACCTGAATATCTTTGTAAGGCTTTATCTTTACGTTATTAAAATCATCTATCTCCAAGGTAAGACAGTTTTTCTCAATATTAGGTACTTTAGATATAAAAGTCTCATTACCGGCGACCATCCTCACGCTATTGCTGGTTAATGGAAATAGCTGTTTATTCGCCGCTGTAGACAAACCATTGGCAAACCCCACCATTGAATACATGGTATTTTTGGCCTGTGATGCATATTCATTCTCTATGATGACCTGGTACAACATGGTGCTTTTCTTAGGATTGATTTCAACACCGGATGAGCCTGTCGCTTTCAGTCCAATAAAATAGGTAGAGTCCGGAGATAATCCATCTGGTCGCAATTTAACCATGGTACGGCCTGTTAGCTCACCTGCTTTGATCACAATCTTTTTGTCCATGATGTCATACTTCTCTTTGGGAAGTAATTTGGCATACAGATCTTCCGAATTATCATAAACAGCAAAATTGTATTTTACTAAAGGTTCTGAATCCTCTTCCAGTGCAATAACAAGATCTTTATCAGGCGCATGTGTACCTCCTGATGATGCCGCTACATAGCCAATCACCTCTTCTCCGGTCAAGCGAACCACTTCTTTAAACGTATTGTGATAATCAGAACTTATTAATGCTACCTCATTTTTATACATTTCCTTTTCGAATATTTCGTTGTCCTTACAGGCAACTAAAGCCATCGAAGCTGTCAGTATAGCGATAAAACTTCGTTTCATAATTTAATATTTTAATGTCTTCCACAAACCAAAACGGCTATGGAAGACGGTTATATTTTCCTTTTCTAATGCTTAATCCTAATTATAGCCCGGATTCTGATCCAATGATGGTAATCTGCGCATTTCGGCACGAGGTATAGGCACCCAAATCAACTTTTTATCGACCTGCCTTGTCAGGAATGACGATGTACCTGGTGAAACTCGCTTGTAGAAAGATTCCCGATCCGCACCATCGGGGTTCATACCGCTAATAGGCTCACGTTCCGTTTCTTCGTACTTGCCCCAACGGCGTACATCGTAAAAGCGTCTGTTTTCCCATAGAAACTCCACCATACGCTCACGTTCTATTTGCTTCTGCACCTCTGCCTTGTTGGCAAGCTGCGCAGTGGACAATCCTGGTAAACCTGCACGGTACCGAACAGAATTAAAAGAAGCTTTTATTTCACTTTCATCCCGGCTCGCGGTATAGGTTTTATCACCAAGCTGTACTGTATGGCTTCCAGTAAGGTTATTTAGTGCTTCAGCGTAGGATAACAATATTTCTGCATAACGGATAATAGGATATGCTTTGGGCATCATTCTGGCACCCGTACCGCTGATCGCATCAAATGGGTTTACCCATTTCTTAATAACATAACCTGTCAACGGGTAGTTAGGTGACGATGCCGAAACACCTCCCCGGCCATCAGGTTCCTGGTAAAAATATTTAGCCGCATGAGTATTCAACGTTGTACTAGACAAAGCCTGCCACACAGCACCGTTGAAACCTATGGATGCATAAAAACGCATTTCACGGTTTGCATACATCTTAAATATCCCCGCATTCAGTGGGTAACCCGAAAAATTACGCGGCTGAGCTGTAAATAAGTCACCAAAAGTACCACCGGCGGGAAGATCCGCTACAGCTTCAAAATACGTATCGCCACGCGCTTCTTCTTTGGTGCGTCCATCATCCATCAGATAGGCATCCACGACTTTTTGAGTCACCGAAAAACGCCCCCATCCCCCTAAGGTTGGTGGAAATGCACCCTTGTTCAAATCCGTTATGATATAATTCGTATTACGTCCCCAGATGTATTCGGGATTGATTGAAGCTACAGCTTCACCGGTAAAGACATCAGAGTATGATCTAAATGCATCAATACCACCCGCCCCATTCGGATAGCTTCCATAAAAGTTGGGGTCGGAAGTTACGCCAGTCGGAAGTGTGGGCGTTCTTTCGTCCGCTGGCACTGTATATAATTTATACCGGCCCATATCCATGACACGCTTAGCAGCGGCAGCTGCTACTGCCCAACGTTTTTCATCGTATTGTTGTGATACATAATGTGTACCATCGGTCTTGCGAATCCAGCTACCAAAATAGGATGCGGCAACCGGTCCGCCATTAAACAATGGACTGGCATGGATCAAGCGCAAACGGGCGATCAATGCAAATGCTGCTCCTTTTGTCGGTTTGCCAAAATCCAATAGACTAACATCAGTGGGAAGTTGTATTGCAGCCTTTTCAAATTCACCACAGATGTATTCCATAGCCTCATCATACGTTGCCCGGGGCCGGTCATAATACGCAATATCCTCATTGGTATTCACAACTTCATCTCCCAGCAAGATCGGTGGGCCAAAATCTATAATGAGGTTATAGTATGCGTAAGCTCTAATAAAACGTGTATATCCTTCGATACGGTTACGGTCTGCGTAGCTCATATCCCTTGGCACATCGAGGTTCTTTAAAACATTATTAGCTTTACGAATGATTTTGTAGTATTTTCCCCATTGATTAAGTCCACCGTAAAAATCAGGCGTAATATTTCCGGTGACAAAATCCATCCCGTAATAAATATTAGTAGTTCCAGTGCCTGTAAGGCCATTTATAGCTTCATCTGTCGCCATTGGCCCGGGCGTATAATTTGATCTGATCGTATTGGATTCGTCAGGGAACAGTGCTGCCGCCCCCCACATATACGCTTCGATATAACGCGTATTTGTATAAGCTGAATCAATATTGAACTCATCATCAAAATATTTATCAATATTTAGATAATCTTTACAGGATGCCACCATAAACAACAGTTGTATGGCTAAGACGAATTTGGTTATTCTCTTTATGATTACTGACCTTTTCATGTCCTTCAATTATTTCTATACTATTAAAAATTAATATAAGCCTGTAACGAGTAAGTCGTCGGAATTGGATATTTACGCCCTCCCCAGGCCGCTTGTTCGGGGTCAAAAATCTTAACATTATCCCAGATATAAAGGTTATTCCCAACAAACTGAAGATCCATAGATCTGACACCCAGTCTCGTTAAAAACTTAGGGCTTAGGGTATAATTCAAAGTAACCTCCTGTAAGCGCAAATAGCGGGCATCATCCATCCAAAACGATGACAGCTGACTGTTGTTACTGTTGTTTCCGTATTGCAAACGGGGGAATTTAGCATTTGGATTTTCAGCTAAAGATAGATCAATACCATGCTGTAACGCATAGTCTCTTGGGATCCAACGATTGGCAGGGTCATTAGCCAAGGTAATGACGTTACCATCTGTACCGCCAAAAAACGGCATATAACCCATACCGGTATTTTCAGTAGCATCTTTATATGTCATTGGCTGCCCCACATAGAAAAAGGACGTCTTCCCTGTACCTTTGAATAACACTCCTAGAGATAGATTTTTGTAACGAAACTCTCCTCCGAAACCATACATGGTCAATGGATAGTTGCTATGGGTCAATGGAACTTTATCCAGCGTATTGATGATACCGTCACCATTTACATCTTTATATTTGATATCACCAGGTAATACCGTTCCAAAGCTTTGTGTCGGACTGTATTTGATATCGTCTTCGTCTTTAAATAATCCTAATGATTGATAACCACGGATAGAGCCGTAAGGATAGCCGTTAAACTCCAAGTAAGAATACTCCAGGTAAGCCTGTTCCCAATTTTGTACGACATTCTTTGAATAGGTAAAATTACCCCGCAAAGTAAGAGTCATATCGCTATTGAGTTTGGTGGTGTAGCTCAAATTACCATCAGCACCCGAGCTCTTCATACGCCCCACATTGGCGTAAGGATTGGATATTACACCCACATAATCCGGCACCTGAACCCGTGGCTGGAAGATACCGTTGCGCTGATCCTGGAAAAAATCAATCACAAAATCAATTTTGTTATTAAAGAGCTTTCCCTCTATTCCTAGATTGGACTTAATCGAGCGTTCCCATGCTAGGTTGTCCGCCCCGATACGCGTTTCAGAAATTGTTTCAATGCCACCAACTCCCCAAACACCGCTATTGTAAATATCCGCTTTCGTCAGATAAGGGAAACGGACAGCATTTAAAATCCGGTCATTACCTACGGTACCATAAGATGCCCTGATTTTGAAATAGTCTAACCAAGGTGCCGCATCTTTCACAAATTGGTAACTTGAAGGTACCCATCCCACTGCCACCGATGGGAAGAACCCATACTGACGGCCGGGCTGAAAGTTTTCAGAACCTGTATATCCAAAATTGGCGTCCAATAAGTATGTATCCTTATAACCATAGGTAAACCTACTGGAAACCCCTTGATAACGAACAGGTATTGCGGTCATATTACTGGTTGCATCATCGGTATCTTTAGCATCGCTCAGGTAATAATAAACCAAAGCTGAGGTACGATGATCCTCACCAAATTTTTTCTCATAATTAAGTGTAGACTCAAAATGATATTTTCGGTACTGGCTTACGGTCTTCAGATAGGAAGCCGGACTTTCCTGTACCTTTTGAACCATGATTAGCGAACCATCCAAGTTTCGGCCGGTTGCCTCATACAATGCCGGTTGCATCCATCTACGTTCGGCAAAATAACTCTGAATGTCATAAGCACCCTGACCACGAATTTTCAGACCTTCCAGGAGACTACTTAAGTCTTGATCAAGCGCCACGGTTACCTTACCTTTATAGTTTTGATTATTATAGTTACCCGTACGATTGATCATCACATAAGGTGATGAACGTTGGCCTGCTCCTAAACCAGGCAATAAGCCATTGGAATATTGAAGCGGAATGGAAATTGGCGTAAGTGTCGATTGTGTTTTCCAGATCGCATCCGTATTCCCATAACCCGGTTCTTTTTTAACCGATAAAAATCCATCTGAACCCAAAAACACCTTAGTCGTTTTTGTCAGGTTGATATCAAGGTTAAGCCGATAATTGTAAGTATTGTAACCAACATTAGAACTGTAAATACTACTCTTATCAACTTTGTAGGCCGCTGTTTCGCTATTACCGCCCAAACTCAGGAAATATCGTGCAACCTCAGAACCTCCACGTCCCGAAGCATAGTAGCTTTGACGCCAAAAGCTTCGGTTTAGAATCTCATCTTGCCAGCTGACATCAGGATACATATCTGGATCTAGATGTTGCTGTATAATACCTAATTCAGTATCATTAAACAAGGGCTCGCTCCCCCGCACTACGGAAGCTTCATTAGCCAATAGGGCATAATCATAAGCACGTAGGTATTTCGGTAAACGATTCAGTCTGGATAAGGTCGTATTTGCACGCCCAGTGATCTGTATCCGATCTACAGTACCGCGTTTAGTGGTCACCAATACCACTCCGTTTGCACCCCGCACACCATATACTGCTGTTGCTGAAGCATCTTTCAGAATGGAGAAGCTCTCCACGTCTGCAGGGTCTATGGTATTTAAATCGCCTTCAAGCCCATCAATAAGCACTAAGGCTTTCGCGTTGGCACCAAATGTACCTATACCACGCACCCAAAAATCAGAGATATTTGATCCCGGTTCACCCGAAGTCTGCATGGATATAATGCCTGCTGCACGACCGCCCAGCATATTCGCGATAGAAGGCGCGGGACTTTGTAACTGTTTTACATCAACTGTTGTAATGGCACCTACAGAACTAATTTTCCGTTGTTTTGCGCCCAAACCAACTACGACGACCTCATCAATATTTGTACTCTTATCGAGCATTTTTATTTCCAGATTGTTGGTCGATTCTACCACCAAATGCTCGGCAACATCATAGCCCACACTGGTAAATACCAACCAGTCTCCATACGCAGCTTTAATAGTAAACTTTCCCTTTTCATCTGTAGAAGTTGCTCCTGTCGGTTTATCCTTGACATAGATTGACACTTTAGATATAGGTTGCCCCTTGCTATCAACGACAGTTCCGGCAATCGTTAACTGTTCTTCTGCTTGTTGTGCAAGTGCAGGTGATAGCCAGAGGCACAACGGCAGGATGCACAAAAAATAAATAATCTTCATAATATAATAAGTAGGTTAATTATTCGATAACTAATTTACGGATGCGCGCATTGCTCCAATCTGCGATATAGATATCACCCTGATCATTCACCGCAACTCCCCAAGGTTGGTTGAACTGCGATTCTACAGGCCCACCGTCTTTATAACCAGCTTTAGTCGGTTGTCCGGCAACAGTAGAAACAATTCCATCAGCCGATAACATGCGGATACAATGGTTACCGTAATCAGCAATAAACATATTTCCGGTCTTATCAAATTTGATATCTTTTGGATAATTGAATACAGCATCTTTGACGGGGCCGTCACGAAATCCCGACCCACCCGGTGCATTGATACGTTTGAAGCCTTCGTTGATATGGTCAGGACGTAGGTCTAATACAGAAATGCCCTGTGCAAACGTGTTCGGGCTAGCGTTTGAGTGCAACGTAATATACAATTCCCAAGGTTTTGCAGGATTAATAGCCTGTCCATATTGTGAACCATAAGGCCCTTTGTGCACGATCGTCGCAGCATATGTCACCGGATCTATTTTAGCGATATGACCATCACGAAAGCGTGTATATAAATGTCCATCGTAGGGGCAAAAAGTCACAAAGTTGGCATAACGGTCGGCCTGAACGATCTTCGCATAATCCGCAGCTGAGAACTGTGCATTCCGCTGGCGAATTGTCCAAGCTTCCCTTGGATCAAAGGAAAAAAACACTTCGGCAACCGACTCATGTGAAACCGTCATAATACCAGTCACCCGATCTACCGTCACTCCATTGGCATAAGGGTTCGGTGAGGATGCCGTTGAATATAAAGGGGTAACAATATTTTCCTTTTCGTTGATACGCGCTATCCCAAATGATCCACCATCACGCCAGGTCATAAACAGGTTGCCTTGCGCGTCCATATCTAGGTATTTACCGTAGACATGTGCTTGATCAAGGGTACCCGCCAAAAAGTTTTTATCCCCCGTACCGGTGACAGTACTAACTTGTGCCTGGATATGATAGGTAAATGATTTATCATAAACCAATGAATCTTTACCGATGACAACCGAAATTTTGGGATCATCGCCAGGGAGGCGTGGTACAATGGCATAAATGCGTTCTCCACTCGAGGATACTACGGCAGCCCGTGCATTATTAAAATACACTTTGATCTTATTTGGATCGGATCCAAAATTTTGACCATCTAATAAGATTTTATCCTTAGCCCCGCCTTCTGCAGGATAGAAAGAAGAGAGCACGACTGGTTTATTTGGATCATGCTCGCTCTGTTTTGTCGCAACATCTTCCTTACAGGAAGAAGAAAACAGCAACATTAACAAAGAAAATGTTAATTGACTACATTTCATAATAACTTCGGTTAAGTAAATCTACAATTGGTTCTAAAAGTTAGATCGAATATAATTTAGAAAAACAAACAAAACAAATATTTAAAAAACAAAAATTGAAACATAATAAAGTTATTTTAATAAAATATGAAAGCATTAGAAACATATAACATAAGCTATCACAGGTAATAAGATCTTCGATTAGAACGTTGCAAAACTAAAAACAAGCCCACACAAACCATCATTCAGCTAGTTATTAAATCATTAAGATTGTTTTAATTTAATGCTAAGAGTGTATTTTGGGCAGAAAGAAAATTAATAAACGAAATAAAACAAAAATATTACAAAAAAGAATAAAATGAAACCTTCGTCATTGTAACATCTTGTTAGCAATAATTTTGCACAGGAAAACAGATTTAAAAAACAAACAAAGAAAATAGTGCTGTAATTGGGACACAACCAACTAGTTATTTTCCTTTAGTAATTACCTACCTTAATACTGTATTTCACCTACAGTTTTCCTACTGTTGGCCTACATTTGGTTTACTGGGATAGGAGAATAGTAGGCCAACAGTAGGTCAGTGGTACGTCAGCGCGCAAACAAGATTAGAAAAAATAGCAACGAACAAAGGAAGTTAGTACGATTAGCATTATCTAAAATTTTTCATCCTATTTTCGGAACTCATTCGGAACTACCTCGCCCCTTATTCGCCGATCACCTTACTTTTCTCCACTCATCCCCTAGTCTTTCCCTACTGATTATGTAGGCAGTAAGTGGAGAATGAGTAGAGAATCTATATAGGCATTCCGAAGATGGTATGGACAAGAGGCGAAGAAAGACTGCACGAATAGCGAGGCAAACACCAAAAAATTGTACTTAAAAGCCCATTTTTTTGGTATCCCACTTCCCTAATTTTGATTTGATAACACTCCAAAAATCAGGAAAATGAAAAAGCATATAGCGTCATACAGCCAATGTCCAGTTCGAGCATACTCGATTATTGTCCGAATTTCTCCAAAAGTGTCCGAATTTCTCACACGACGCAAGCATTTTCCTTAAAACCCAGTATTATGCGTTTTGAATACTGCTATAAAAAAGGCACAAATGGTCAACTCATTTTACCGTTTCAGTCAAATTTTGATCTTGTAGAATCGATATATTTGGGATTATTTAACAGTAACAGGAAGTAATGTCGATCAATTGAGAAGTAATGCAGTGGATTTAGGAATTAATTCTACAATATAAAACAATAACAAATTTTACGTTTGGAATCATTTGATGAACAAGTGTGATATAGAACAATATATCGTTACAAATAAATTGTTAAAAATAATAAAATGCTTAAAGTAAATAATTAAACACGCATATTAAATAATTAGCCATATTCCGGATGCTTAGTTTTCTTACTATTATACTTAGACAAAATCTGTACAACAAACCAAAATAAGTATGAAGAAGACCTTCAAATTTACATTACCAAAAGTAGCATATTTCGAGGACGAAAAACACCCATTTCTTCCCCCATTGCCCGATGCAAAACGTAATCTATATGAGGATACTTCGATACAGCTTGTAGAGGAATTTATAGATTACCGCCAAGTGATATTATATCGGTTACAGGCGCATGTGACCATTGATTGTATTGTTCAATTGAAAACAAACAAGCCGGACTTTCATCTCATTTACACCATGAAAGCGACAGACGATATCGTCATTCAGAAACATGCCACCAAAAACGAGATCATATTTCCCCATGCACACAGCACATTTACCTACATCCCGCGCAGCAAATTTGGCATACATTTAAAATCAGGGAACTACCTGGTCTACGGGCTGTTGATTGATATCGGTCTCGTAAGGGATATCATTTACCATCACGGGCATTTTCTATCCGAATTAAAAAATGCAAGGAAAAAGGATAAAACCAGTCTCTACCAGACAGCCTTATGGCCGATCAAAGAGCTTACAAGTTATCAGCTGAACCGTATTGAAACGATCTTCTTTAATTACAGCAAACAAAATGAGGCAAGGGTAATCGAGCAGATTTACCTATTATTCGATATCGCAGAAACAAAACAGTTTGGGTTTTATGAGAAACTGAGCGAAGGTGAAGTCCTTGCTAAAAAAGCAAGAAAAATAATATATGATATCGTAAATCAAGGATTTCAGGAGGTGAATATTAGCCAAATTGCCTTTTCGTTAGGCGTTTCTGACGCTTATCTTGCACGCTGTCATAAACGCTATTACAAACAGCCCCTTTTAAAATATCGGGATGAAATACTCCTTCCACTGGCAAAAGACAGGCTGCTTTCAGCTTATACCAATAGGGAAGTAGCCAATTTTTGCGGATTTAAATACCAAAGTGGTTTCTCCGACTACTTTGAGAAACGGGTAGGCCTGTATCCTTCCGAATATATAAAATTCCACCATAATCCGGACAATGACAAAAATCAGTAAATCACAAGATCAAAAATGCGTAAATGAATGTGCTGAGACAGGCTTACCTTTGAAATACGCTTAAAGAACTAAAAGCAAAAGAGATGGCGGGCGTACTAGTGCCATGCGATCCCCGTCTTTCCCGACGGGGTTTCCAGCGATCTTCGGTACGTCTGCGAAGGGTTGGAAGGGAGAGCTGGAACAAAATAAATAGGGACGCGGGTACAGCGATAAAGTGCAAAGCAAAACAGAGGGCAGGCCGCGCCAAGGCTGTGCCGCTGCGCAACAGGTTATGGATAGGTAAAATAAACGGAGATGAAAAGTCTACAAACAGCGAAAGAAACAATCAAACGACTTGGCCTACATTTAGGGCCAGTGTTCCAATCCTTATTGATGAGGCTGTTTGGGCGGTTTGTCCTTCCGTTTAGGTATCGTGTCGTTCCTTTGTTCAAGGAGCTTTGCTATGCCCCTATCTGTCTATCCTTGGCCCTAAAGAGAGTTGCGGACAAAATGTGGTATCCACGTAAGTTTGCTCTGTTCCCGAGTATGCCGGTCTCCCAGTTTCAAGGAAGGTGGTTGACCTCAACATAGGATCCCTCGATCGCATGGCTGTGAGGCAAACCCGAAATGCAAAAAATAACTAATAAAATTATATAAACTTAAAAAGATGCATATGAGCACTTTAAAAATTAACTGGTTACGTACCGGTATTGTATTATCTTTCTTTTTATTGATAGGAGCTTTTTGGGTAGCAAAAGCAACGGAGAAGAAGGAAGTTAAAGCAACCTCTCAAAAAGAAATGGTTGTATTTCATTACGCAAGTGACGATACCAGCGAGGGAGCATTTGCTAATCCTGACAACTGGGAGCCAGGAACCTCTCCATCCACATGCGGAACAGGTACGACAAAGCCTTGTGAAAAAACAGCAATAGACCAAAGTGATCTTGAGTCTATGCTTTCTGGAAAATCCAATCAAAATATATTGGATGATTCAAGTTTTAGCAAGAGAGATTAGCAGGAATGTTATTTTTAGCTGGAATAGTATTGGGGTGGTTATACCCCAATACTATTCCTACTATTAGAGGGCCTATCTAGGATTCTGTTCCATCCCTGTTAGATCCAACACATCCTCAGGCAATGCAATTGCATATCGCTTATCATTGTGAGCCAGTAAAAACTGCTGATTGTTGATTTTACGAGAAAGAATTATTCTGGCACCATCTCTATTCAACCGCTTGACATCCGACCATCGAAGCCCACGAAATAGTAACTCTTTTCGCCTTTCATTCAGGATTGTACGAAGAGCTATATCCACATCAGTGAATACAAAGGGCTTAAAAGTATTTTTATCCCAACGCTTTATCATCAGTAGATTTAGCGTTTCAGCCGCTTTACCAAGATTTCCCAGACGAGCCTCACATTCAGCTACTATTAGTAACAGTTCACTGGATGTGATGCCTGTAACGAGTCCCTGATGGCCCATATGTGTACCTTTAAAAAATATAGCGCCCTTATTATCTAGCCTAAAATAGATACTTTTTCGAAGATCACCCGCCGCATACATTAAATAAAGATCTTTATTTATCTGGGCTATATTTAGGTTAACAATATTGGAAGCATACATTCTTGTAAAAAAGACCACTTCCCGGCTGGTCTGATTTGTTGCAGGTATGGGGAAACTCGCTGAGGCCGATAGATCATTAAAATCAATCAAATCACTATGGAGCTTTAGCGCCTGTTGCCCATTAGCTAGAGCTTTCTCATAGTCACCCATAATTAAATAAGCACGGGCCAATAACCCGTACGTGGCGGCCTTTGTAGGAAGGGCGGGAGAAGATTCGGACGTCGGCAATAAAGGTAATGCTTCTTGCAAATCAGATAAAATTAAATCATAGGTCTGTTGTACTGTAGCTCTTTTAGAAGGCAAATTCATATCAGGATCAAGACGTAATGCCATACCCAATTCCTTATCGGCGGTTTTAGCATCATAGGCAGGTGCCCATACCTGTACTCCATCCAAATAACGGGCTGCCCTGAAAACTAGGGCCTGCCCCCGTACTTCATCCGCATCTTTACCAGCCA
Source organism: Sphingobacterium sp. UBA7253 (assembly GCF_002472745.1). Classification (NCBI taxonomy): domain Bacteria; kingdom Pseudomonadati; phylum Bacteroidota; class Sphingobacteriia; order Sphingobacteriales; family Sphingobacteriaceae; genus Sphingobacterium; species Sphingobacterium sp. UBA7253. Next base: position 25,156 of record NZ_DKSP01000232.1, read on the forward strand.
GTCCGTTATCATCCAGCCCCTTAAGTATAGAATTGGAAACATAGATACCTTTATAGCAATAATACCATTCATGCCCTCCGCCAGATACAGCACGCGTCACATAGTCGGGTTGCCAACTGTACAGACGTTTATCACTATCGTAATACAGTCCATTATAGTCCGCATCTGTCAACACAATATCGTTACTGCTCGTCTCCCCCATAGAGAGATAATTTGAGTTTACTGTAGCCCAATCATTCAATAATGCCCTATAATCTGCTACCGTTATAGGGATCCCTAAACTCTTATCTGATTTTTCTTCCAAAAATTTGTTACAGCCCCCAAGGCAAAAGAGAAACAGGGGGAGCAATAAGACTTTATTCCATATTCTTTTCATAAACTTTTTCTTTAAATGCTTGTTTTTACTCCCACTGAATAGCTCTGCGGTGCAATCGTCCGACCGCTTCCTAAGTTAAAATCCGGATCAATACCAGCTTTATTAGCCTTCCATAGCGTACCAATATTTTGTAGATTGAGGTAAATATGTAATCTTTTAAAGCCTTTAAAATAAGGGAAGTCATATCCCACATTGATATATTGTAATCGAATATGATCACCTTTTTCGACTAGAACACTGGCTCCTTCATAAAACCTGTCCCTGTTACTATTTGTGGTATATGGATTAACAGGAACATTCGTTATGAGCTCATCTCCAGGCTTCCGCCATCGATCCGCATAATCACGATGACCTTTTCCACTATTAAACAGATTGGTGTAATTGATAGAGGAACGCCGATACCAATAGCCCAATTTATAAGTAAGGCCAAGCTGAAGACTGAAGCGTTTATACGAAAATGAATTTTGCAAATTACCAAATAGGGTCGGTACAGCCGATCCGTGAAACTTCAGATCTTCCTCTTTCGTACCAGCGCCCGTAATCGCAGTATAATCCTTACTGACCTCACCGTTCAGATAGCCTTGTGCTTCACCCGTAAAGGGATCTAGACCAGCCCATCTATAGCTGTAAATCGCATAGACCGGCTTCCCCTTAATTCCCGAAATTGGCGGGGTCGCTACATTTACGTATTGCTGTGCCAATGTGCGTGATATCAGGTAATCATCGACTGCATCTTTATACATGCTCACGTTGAGGGTACTATTCCATTTTAAATGCATATGGTCAATATTTTTTGTTGTTAACTCTAAATCCCATCCCTGGCCATGCATATTGGCTACATTTCGCTGCATTGAAGTATTTACGCCTGTGGTCAGGTCTATCGGCGCCTGACCGAATAAATTTTGCCCCCATTTATGATAAAATTCCAATGCACCTGCTATACGGCTATTCTTTGTTCTAAAATCAAGTGCGATATTGAGCATTTTACTCGTCTCCCATTTCAACAGAGGATTATAGAAATTCACAAATGCAGCGGAGGGACCACCTGTAAATACTGAAGGAGCAGCGAAGCCAATGGTGTTTACAGCTACCATCGCAGGATCTATGTTACCGCTGAAACCATAAGTTGTCCTCAGGTTGAGATAAGAGAGCAAGTTTGTATTGAAGAATTTCTCATTGGAGATTTTCCATGCGGCACCTGCTGACCAAAAAGGATTCCATTGGTCATTTGTCTTCAGTCCAAATAGATTAGATGCATCGCGACGTAGACTACCCGAAACCGTATATCTGTTATCAAAACTATAAGCTGCATTGGCAAACTGAGAAACAAACCTCGTAACCGTCCCAGTCAGTGTCTGACTATTCGGTACATAATCTTTCGCACCAGTAATAACAGTCGGATAAGAGGTTTTATAATCTATATTTCCAAATGTTAAATTATCAGGATTGTATCCATAGAACCTGTTGTTGTTCGATTCACGACGGGCATCTCTTATCTCGGTCCCTACAATGGCAGTAATTGTATGCTTACCAAATTTACGGTCAAAACTGAGCGTCCCACGTAGATTGTTCGCATGCATTAAGGACGCACTTTTATCAAGTATCCCACCAACGGGTATTATATATTCAACCTTATTGTTCTGAAGCTGTGTAAACCGGTTCAAATAATCACGTGCCATATAACTATATTGATCGGCAAAGCTTGTTCCCACGCTGTGCGCTTGTTCATATTGATAATTTCCTGCTATTTTCAGCCCCTTGATAATTTCATAGTTTAGCTCGATCGTCCCCAATAAATCTGTTGCCGGACTTCTGCGTATCTGATGCTCCGAATCCACCAATGGGTAATAACTCCAATCCAGCAGATTTCCATCACCAAAAGACTCAATAAAACTCTGCCTATAGTTCCGTGGCACCGCTAGCGCCTGCCCGTTTTGATCTGCAATACGTGTATAGGGAAAAAGATTGGAGATATCATTATATCCATTGCGTCCAGACTTTGTAGCTGTCTGCGTATAATACAGATTAGTGGCAACAGAAAATTGCTTACTAATTTCATAAGCTTGTTGAAAGCGCAAATTGATACGTTCGTAACGATCACCTAGTGTTCCAATATTTCGATCATACCCTATCGACGAAAGCCAAGAGAACTTTGCTGCCCCTCCAGATCCTATTAAAAAATATTGCTGTTTGTAAGCAGGTTTATATACATAATGATTCAATTGTTCACGTACATCAACATCTCTTAATTCATTAATCCTTGTCAGAGCTTCTTCTTTGGAAACCTTTCCGTTATCCGCCAGATCAAGTAGATCGATCACAGGACTTAACAAAGGTTTACTAGCCGAGCTTATTTTACTTTTATAAAATCCACGACTGTATAATTCCCGTTCTACATCTATAAAATCTGACGATGACATCTGAGGAATATAGTAGAGGTCAGGCTTTGCATCCACGGTGTTGTTGGCATTGAATTCAAAAGAAGTGGGCCTATCTAACTTTCCTTTTTTCGTTGTGATCACAATTACACCATTCGCTGCCCGTGCTCCCCAAATACTGGAAGCTGCAGCATCCTTTAGTATCGTAATATTCTCTACCGTATTGGGATTAATATTGTTAATATCACCATCATAGGGGAAATTGTCAACCACTATCAAAGGATCTTTAGGCCCATTGATGGTACTTAACCCACGGACCATGATCTGGGGACTAGACTGACTTCGGCCAGCATCCATGACAAGACTATTTGCTACAACAGGTAATCTTGAAAGAATATCCGTACCCACCTGCTGGTTAAACAGTTCCTTCCCAACGGTTGAAAAAGAACCCGTAGCCCGTTCTTTCGGTATGGACTGATATCCTGTCGAGACAATAACTTCGTCGAGTTGTGTCGTACGTGATTTTAACCTTACGACCAGTGCAGCGGTGGCCCCATCGAATGCCAACGTGTGCTGTAGATAACCGAGATGCTGAAATGACAGCGTACCTTGATTTGCTGCCGTATGAAGTTCAAATTTACCGCTTTTACCTGTCAGCACCCGGCTATTATTGTGGCTCTCGCTTACAAACACACCACTTATCGCCTCCCCTAGGCTATCCAGCACCGTTCCTTTTATCAGTATCTGTCCTTGCAGTTGCGTTCCTAGAACCAACATACTGCAAATGAAAATAATCGTTCTTACCATCTTATTTCTCTAAAAATGGCGCTACATAATCCCTGTCCAATAGATTACGGTAGGTTACCGTCTGTAGTATGCCATATTGGTTTATCCAATAATACATTGGGTAGCCGGCAGGTTGAAGCAATTGGTCCAAATGGCTACTTTCAATTATTGATGAAAATGATTCCAGTCCCAAGCTCCGAAACCATTCACTTTTTAGATAGCTATGGATACTGGCATAATTATTTTTTGTTTTAACGCCATTAACCATTATTACCGCCAGTTTGTCCCCATAAAGCTTTTTATAGTAATTGATTTCCTTTTGATGTAGAAAACACTTGGAACAACCGATCATCCAAAAGTCAAGGATCAAAAGCTTCCCTTTATATTCATGGAGAGTCTTACGCACGGTATCCCCATTGATATAAAAGAGATGTTCTTTAGTCCAGAACTCTTCTGGGACTCTATGACCGATTTTTAATGGTATGATATCAGAATGTCCTGCTATTGGCCCGTCGGCCCCGCTGTCCTTGCGAGGCGTCTGAGCCGATAAACTAAACATATGAAACATAAGAGCCAATAAGATAAAAGCTCTTATGTTCTTCAATACCTTAAAAGAAAAATATAAATATTGAAAAACTAAAGCTGTAAGCAGAAGCAACACCCTACTAACTCCTGACCAACTTCGCTCTTTCCGCGGGTTTTCATCGAGTCGGCATCGGAATTTCAGCGGGTCACAGCGATGAAAACCCGATGCCGACTCGAAGCGAATAGCATAAAAGGCAGAAGAAAGGCCGGTATTAACTGGGAAAAAGTCGGTAGCCAGTAGGCGTATCTTTTTCAGCACTCGGCCAGTACCCTTACAGTAGGGTCTGCTCGAGTATCTGGCCAGTGCTTGGCAGATGTAGGTATTTATATTTATCTTGACTAGCGTCAATAATTTTAAAGTATTCATAATTTGTTTGTTAATGGTTATTTCGATAACCGACTTAAAAAATCAGCGATTTTTTTGCTCAATTCCAGCTCTTTTTCTAAAAGCGCGTTTACTTCCGATGGCAGCTCAGCTTTCGTAATATCTAGTTTACGATGATTGACGATACAGGATGCGATCAACAGACGAGACACTGCAATTGCAAACTCCTGCATTTCCTCATCTTTCAAAAGCTGATGCCTTTCTACTCCATCATCAACATAAGCACTCAACTGCACTAGGATATTAGTAGATATCGTATTTAAGGCATACCGATCCCAAAATGTTTCGCTCTCCTTTATCGGGTCATAATCAACCTTGTGGACATCGTAAATCATCCAATCAAAAGCAAATTGTAGCGCCAAAATCCTTTTCATTTTTCAGTTTGTAAATCCGTAACCCGAAGGACATAAGATCCCCTCTCCGATCGAAATCAGCTTTTTTGAGGCCTGATCATACTCAGGTCAGTTTGACAATAATTTAATTAATTCGGTAAGCCAGATAGCGTTTGAATGAGGGGTCACAAGGTATAATATTGGCAACACGCGGTCCATGGCTAAAAGAGGCCAAATAGTATTTGGCGGGGCCAGCCGAGCTATTCGGGGGCCGTAATGATGTTTTTTTGTAATTGCTTCCGAAAAACAAAAGCACCAATAACATCACATTTTTGTAGTGTTAATTGGTGCTTTATTTTTTTGATTTTATTTCTCATAATTCGTCAAATTAAAACGAACTCAAAGAAATAGCCAAAAATGGATGACTACTTGCTTGTCGTAGCAGCAGAGGCTCTGGCGGAACCTTTACTCATTACCCTAGGATATAACTTTCAGTACCTTTGTTAAAAATAACAATGGATGATGCAAAGATCAAGCAAGCGCCATCCTACCCTAGGAATATTCTCCAAAGATAGGATAAATCGACGCATTACTCACTCTTCGTATCATAAAAATCGCCAGATCCTGCTACGAGAGTTCGTTTTTCAATTTAGTTTACTTCCTACTTTTTATCTCTCACATTAAACTCAGATAATTATATTTAACCACGACAAATATATAAAACTATCTAAATAACTCCAAATAAAACGTATTGTTTTATGGAGTGGTATTTTACTTACAGCTTCCGTTCTTTTATAGAATGGAGCATAAAAACAATAATAATATACTAGTTCTTGATGTTGAACAAAAAAGAATTGGTCTACGTTTCAAGCAAATAAGAAAAGCCATGGGCTATTCTAGCCATGAAAACTTCGCTTATGATTACAATCTTGACAGAGCTCAATACGGAAAAATAGAAGCGGGCTCCGCCAACGTAACACTAAAGGTCTTCATTAAACATCTAAATGCCATTGGTTATTCCTTTCCAGAATTTTTTAATGAAGATTATGACTCGATAAAATTAGATTCTTAAATCTAAGGTGCAAGACATTGATCTTGATAGGTCCAGAAGTTTACGGATAAGGTAAATGCAGCAATTGGAAAATTTAAAGAAGCTCAAACTGGTCGATAAGGAAAATCGTGTTACCAACGCGACCCTTTTATCATTCGGGAAAGTCAATATCGGCTATAATGTTTACATAGGCTGACTGAAAACACCATCTTTTACCATCGATGACCGCATGTTCAATAATGCTCTTTTTGATGTTATTGAAGATGTAATGCATTTTTGAAAAACTAAATGAAATCAACATGATACAATCCAAGATTATTCAGACCATTTTTTATATCAAAAGAAAAAGCCATCCCGAAAAGAATGGCTCTGCAATATTTTGTAAACTAAAAAATCTATTTCAGTTTTTCGATCTCTTCTATTGTCAGCTTTGTATACTTTGCAATCTGTTCAATCGGAAGGCCGTCTTTTTTCATTCCTAAAGCTATTGACTCAATCCTGGCACGCTCTTCCAACTTACCTTTTTCCATCCCCTCCTTTTCAGCATACGCAATCGTGGCATTATAGACACGTTTTTGTTCCAAGCTTGATATGTATGACATCTTCTCTTCTGGCGTTAAATTTGCCAGTTCTCCTATAGCAAGGATACGGGAGAATATTCTTTTATCAAAACACTTAGGCAATCCTTCCATCTCATCCAGATGCTTCATCAGGTACATTCATTGGTAGATAACCGTATCCAGCGCGGTCAGGGATTTGTTAAAATTGGGCAATACGAGCAGCTTGTAACTTAACTTGGAATAAAGGATCTCTTGGTCCAGCTCATTAATGATCTTTACACTGTAATAATACTTCGCCCTGTTTGATGGATCGCCGAACTTATTGACAAAAAGTGATTATATCAGAAAAAAAATATTTCACACCACTTAAACATAATTCACTTTAATACAGTAGCGTCCAAAACGATAAAAAAATCGTATAAAAAAAGTGACGTATTGTGTTTTCAAAAAATATTATATTGAAAACACAACTACGCCACCTCAGCAATGGTAAATATAAACGTTTTTAGTCAGCTTCTATCCTTGATAGACCGGGATATTTTTAAAAAACTCGTATCTAAATACAATAGTGACAAGCATCAGAAAGGCCTTAACAGTTGGACACATCTGGTGAGCATGCTTTTTTGCCATCTCTCCTGCAGCGATTCGGTCCGGGATATCAGTAACGGTCTTCGCAGTACCACGGGCAACGTGAACCATATGGGTATTTGCCGAGCTCCCAGCAAATCGAGCATCTCCTATATGAATGAACACCGCGACCATAAGCTTTTCAAAGACCTTTATTTCGCCCTTTTGGACAATCTTTGGAATAAGGAGCCCAACCAACGCAGTGAGCTCAGGGCATTGAAGGGTAAGGTCTATCTGATGGATGCCAGCGTGATCCCATTATGCCTGTCGATATTTGACTGGGCTAAATTCCGGAGCAATAAGGGTGCTGCGAAACTGCATACCGTACTTGACTATGATGGGTGCCTACCGGTTTTCATGGAGATTACCGATGGTAAGGTACATGAGAGTAAAAAAGCTAACAGCTTTTCTTTCCCCAAGGGCAGCGTTGTTGTCATGGACCGGGGTTATGTCGATTTTAAATGGATGAATATTTTGGACAGCAGTGGGAGTTTCTTCGTCACACGGAGCAAAGTAAACATGAAATACAGCGTGTTAAAGAGCTATCAGAGTGATTCGATGCTTCAAAGTGGTATCCTTAAGGATCAGGTGATTACATTGAGCGGGGAGAGCGCAAAACGATATGGGGGAAAGAAACTCAGGCTTGTGCACGTTTTAGACAGCACAACGGGCGATGAATATGAATTTCTGACCAACAATCTCCAGTGGAAACCCTCAATGGTAGCAATGATCTATAAACAACGTTGGCAGATAGAGATTTTTTTCCAAACACCTCAAACAGCGTCTTAAGGTCACCAGTTTTGTGGGAACATCGCAAAATGCCGTTCAGATACAGATATGGACTGTCCTGATCGGAATACTGTTACTCAAATATATACAGAAAAAGGTCATCTACAAGTGGAATCTGTCCAATCTTGTGAGCTTTATACGCATGAACATATTTGTGAAGATTGATTTTTGGCAATGGGCGAACGACCCATTTATCAAGAAAAAAACGCCTGATAAAAACGGACAGTTTAGCGTCTTTTGAAATAAGGGGGGGATAGCTAATGGAGGAATCTAAAATAACACGCTTCTTGATAAGAAAAATCGCCTTTTTTCGTAAATTAAATTTTATTTTGGACGGTAGTGTATATATTTAACAACACCACGACTCCACGGTCTTAAAAACATACAATTAAAATTTCCTAGTATATAATCCAAAAAACATTTTTCTCAAATCCTTGGAAAAAGGATCTATAATTGTTAAATTTATATTACACTAATGTTATTAAATTGTTAATAAATGAATATCAAAGGATGCCATATTGCCTTTTTGACCATTTTATGTTGGTTTACATGCAGTCTACAAATTGCTAAGGCGCAGCATCATGATTTCGATTTTTACGATGGAAAAGTTTCAATTAATGTAAGCCCATCTTTCAATATTCCATTCAATGATAGTTTAACGGGAGCACGCGTACAGGAGTTCTACCAAACTGCCGATCAGGCAGAATACCATGATCTGGTAAATAGTTTACTCGAATACAAAGATAAACAACACCTCAACGACTGGGTATATTATCAGCTTGTGCGTCGCACAGCACAACAAATTGCACCAAAAACGGAGAACTATGCACGTTACACGCTATACAAATGGTTTCTGATGTGCAAATCTGGATATGATGCGCGTTTGGCAGTAGGAAATAATCAGATTGTCTTTTTTATTCAGAACAATGAGGATATTTCTGATATTCCTTTTTTTGAAGTTGATGGTAAGAAATATACATGTTTAAATTTCCATGATTATGGAAAACTATTTCAACGGGCAGACACCTATATCCCTGTAAATATTAAAGTGCCGGAAGCCACCAACGATTTCAGCTATAAAATCACAAAGCTACCGGATTTTGTACCTGCAAACTACGTTGAAAAACAAATTGCATTCAATTATGGTCATAAAGCTTATCATTTTAATGTAAAGCTGAATCATGATATCAGCGACCTTTTCAAAAATTATCCGGGAGTGGATTTCGAGACCTATTTCAATATTCCATTGAGTAAGGAAACTTATCAATCATTGGTTCCTGCCCTCAAAGAAAATCTAAAAGGAAAGAAAGAAAAAGAAGGTCTAGATTATTTAATGCGGTTTACACGCTATGCATTTTTGTATGAGAATGACGAAGATAATTTCGGGACAGAAAAACGGCTATCTCCAGAGCAGACATTATTAAATAAATATAGCGACTGTGATGATCGTGTAGCACTATTTTTTTACCTAGTTAAAGAGATTTACAATCTGCCAATGATCACTCTCCTCTACCCTACGCATATCACGATGGCCGTCCAATTTGAACATCCTATTGGTGACGCAATTCTGTACAATGGTAAATACTATTCAGTATGTGAGCCTACTCCGCAAGCCCAAAGTTTAGCCATCGGTCAATTATCAGATGAACTCAAGAATCAATCGTATCAGATCGTTTATCACTATGAACCTAGGTAAAATTTCCCGCAAAAAATAGCCACTTAGCTATAGTTATTACATCTTAATAATAAAGTCTAATAGATCAGTATATCTACCATCTGTACGGTATGCTGCAATGGTTACCGTATTTTCTCTGCCTTCGGATTTAATTGTGATCACATAATCAAGTCCATCCGCACAACGTGCGCATTCATTAATTTTAGCATCCATTAATTTATAAGTATTGATATAGTTGGACAGCTGTTTTAATGTAGCCTCACTTGTTTTATAAACTTTATCTTTTTTTGCCCCTGATAGATCATCTTTAGGATATTTAATTTCAGTCTTATTTTGATCAATGCTGATGTTCACCCCATTACCCCAGCCAGAAATTCCTTTTATCTCTATTTTGAGGCCATCAGGTTCAGTGTCGGGTTTATCATCTGACTTTTTGCACCCAAAAAACAGGACAATACTTAATACAAATAAATAGAATATTTTTTTCATCATTTAAAGTTTATATTATTTGACTGTGTAACGAAATATTAGAACGTGATGCTACAAAAAAAATCCTGCCCTGTGCAGGATTTTTTTGTATAGTTTATCAAAATAAAGTTTTTACCCTTTTAATTAGTTGTAAGTAATTACGGGACATCCTCCTTTCCCAGGATCCTCCATTCCCCCTCGTAGCTCTGTATCAACAACCTTAAAAATAACTCTTTCTCTCGATGCATTATCTGGATATTTTGGATCAGTTATCGTGAATTTAATATAAATTCCTATTGCTGGCCTATATCTTTGATCTGTTTTACCTCCAACCGAATAATGCCCGCCAGCTATAACATCATGAGGGTAATAAAATTTTTTAATAAAAAAATCTGAAGGATGGGCTCTTTGCATATTTGGATAAAACTCACGCCACCCAGAATTAACGCTACTATTAGTTACTCCTTCATTGTAAAGTTCATACTTACTAAAAGACCGTATAAACTGAAATGAACCTATATGCCCATCACCAAAGTTCTTTCGATTCAATAAAGTTAGCTTTACACTATCTAATCTTACATGATTAACCAAATCACTAACCTCATCATTCTCAAACTGAGAAATTATACGGAAAATCGGTTGCTTTTTTATGCTAAATTGGCCTTGTCTTACTCTTTCATACGGCCATGCATTCGAGCACTGATAGTAGTTTTCATCGAACCTTAGATTTAAGGCAAAATTACGCAAATCTCCTTTCTCAGATTCAAAAAGCAATATTAACCCAATAGCATAATCGTATAATGGAACATAATAGGACGGCGAAAGTCCATCTTTACCTGTATAAAACTGGATATTATATAAATTATTTGTAAGGCTTGTTGTTCCAGTTGTTTTAACAATCCCATTGTATTGTAACGTTGTCTGTGTATTAGTAGCAGACTTTGATCCACCAACAAAAGACTTCACAAAACCAAATAATCCTTTAATTACGCTTACTCCAGCGGCAATAGTTGTAATAGGAACAGCTGCACGAAGATTAGCAGCTTTCATATTATTTTTTTCCGTAGACATTAAATCGGCCCTAGACTGAACATTTGGAATAGCCTCTTTTAATTTATTTATTGATTCTAAAAGAGCTCCTGCAGAAGATGTATATTCTACGCCACCATTAATAAATTTAGCAAAATCAAAACTAGACTTTCCTGCTCCTCCAATTACTGATTTGGCTGTCAAAGCAGAAAAATCTGAACCCAAATTTAATTCTGTCTCATTGACTCCAAATACATTCAATACTAAATTAGTATCATACCCCAAAGATTTAGCTAATACAAAATCAAAGTTCATCCACACATCACTTGCATTTTTCTTAGTAACGCTAATTAGGGACAAATCCTTATCTTCTTTATCGATAATAAATTGGTCAGGGGGAGCTGAAAAGCTG
>NZ_DKSP01000231.1:0-145 GCF_002472745.1 Sphingobacterium sp. UBA7253
AGCGGGGCCGATGGGCTATCCAGTCTCGTTGCGCTAAAACCGGGCGATAAGATCCCGGATGCGGTATGGAACCAGCCGTTCGAACTCAATTATTTTAATGGGAAAAAGAAAACAATCAAGTTCGCTGATCTGAAAGGGAAGCTGA
>NZ_DKSP01000231.1:286-2307 GCF_002472745.1 Sphingobacterium sp. UBA7253
GATCTGAAAGGGAAGCTGATCCTGCTGGATTTTTGGGCGACATGGTGCCCATCGTGTATTGAGGGGTTTCCACATCTAGAAGATGTGTTGGCGATTAATAAAGATGAGATTGCCGTGCTGCTTGTCAATAGCACACAGACAAAGGATACACAAAAACGTGTACAGGATCTAAAGAAAAAATATAAAACGGCATATGGCTTTCAGACTTCACTTCCTTATCTATTTGGCGACACCATTTTCCAGCAATTATTTCCTCATAACGCGGTTCCACATGTCGTTTGGATAAATAAAGATGGTATTCTGGTTGCCAATACTTATGCCAACGCATTGTCAAAAGAAAATATAACAGCAGTGCTTCATACTGGAAATGCAGATTTCCATCAAAAAAAAATGAGGACCAATAAAGAAGTGGCTCTGATAACCAATGAAATGCTGAATAACGGATTTTATGCAGGTTCTGTTTTTCAGACTTATCAAGAAGGATTAGATGCTAGTTCTGGAAATTATTCGTTCGACGGAAAACGGACCAGGTATCAGCTATTGAACCTCAGATTTTCTCAGCTCGTGGCCATAGCCTTTCAAAAAGAATTGAAAGGAATACCATGGAGACATTGGCAGTTTGCTGCAAGCAGCGAAGTAAACCCTAAACAGCGGCTCCTGACCCCAAATCGTTATGAAAATAGCTTCTGTTATGAAATGGTGGTGCTGGATTCTTTGCCTAAGAGCAAAGCGAAACAATTTTTTACGGAAGATTTTAAAAAGTTCTTTGGGATAAAACTTTCTGTAGAAAACAAGCCAACGGATGTATGGCGCGTCAGTTTCAATTCAGCTGCCGAAAAGATCAGGAGCAAAGGTGGTATCCCAGAAGTTTTCCTGGGAGATTCGGAGACGGAAATGAAATTCCGCAATATTCCATTAGAATTGTTGGTGGATAACCTCAGCCTATATTTTCATCGTCCATTGGTAATTGGAGCTTCCAAAGAGGTACTTGTGGACATGACTATTCCTAAAGATTTTGAAGGCTGGGAAGAGGATACGCGAAAGGCATTTCTCCGAGCAATGGGTTTAGAGCTTAATTCTGTACAGGAGACTATTGCCTGTGCATCATTTTCATTAACAGATAGATAGGAGGGTAGGGTATGTATATGAGAATGTTATGCATCCTAAGTGTTTGGATGTGCTGGCTTACGTCCTATAGTCAGGTAAAAGAAAGAAACATAGTTCGGGGAGTAATTCTATCAAGCGAAGACTTGCGCCCATTGCAGGGCGTCACTGTGCAAAATATGGTTACAAATATGCGTTTAAAAAGTGAAGCCGATGGAAGTTTCGGAATAAGGGGAGATTTGCGCGATACTCTTCGGTTTTCGGCTATGGGTTATCAGGAATTACGGGTATTGGTAAAGGATGTGTTGGCTAAAGGTAGGGTTTTGATGGCTGTAAAGGATAATTACTTGGAAGAAGTGCAGATCAATACGGGCTATCAGATTTTAAAACCCAATGAAACAACAGGTTCTGCCAGTGTGATTTCCAATGATATGCTCAACCAGCAAACTGGTACAAACATTTTAAACAGGCTCAATAATGTGGCCTCTGGGGTGAGATTTGAAAATCAGCCCAGTACTGTCAGTGACAGACAAAAGCTGAATTTTTCTGTTCGGGGTCTCAGTACCATAGATGGTAATCTTGATCCATTGATAGTATTGGATGGTTTTATTTATGAGGGCAATGTGGCTAATATAGACCCGAATAGCATCGAATCTATTACCGTCTTGAAAGATGCGGCGGCAAGTTCGATATGGGGCGCAAGGGCTGGAAACGGGGTTGTGGTCATCACTGCTAAAAAAGGAGGTCAGGGTGCTGGCAAAATAATGAATACCACATTTAGCAGCACATTGATTACAAAAGCGGAGCCAAACCTTGATCAGGTGTATCAATTGTCCAATAAGGATTTTATCGATGCAGAGTCGATGTTGTTCAATAAGGGATTTTACGATTGGCTTGGGAATGGTTTTCAGTATATC
>NZ_DKSP01000231.1:2373-11424 GCF_002472745.1 Sphingobacterium sp. UBA7253
TCGGTCACGCCGGCTATAGACATATTTGATAGGACAAAACGTGGATTGCTGACTCCTGCAGATTCAGCAGATCTGATCAATGAGCTTATGACAAAAGATGGGAGAAAATCATACCGTGACCTGTTTCTCGAATCTCCCTTTTCGCAACAGTATTCCTTAAATCTTTCGGGCGGTAGCAGACAGTATAATTATGGTTTTTCCGGGGGCTATACCCGAGAAATAGACGAGTATGCAGGACGGTCCCGAAAGTTGAATTTACAGCTTACCAATAGCTTTCAGCCTACGGAAAAACTCGACATTGCGATCAACCTTTTGTTTACAAACAGTATTTCTGAATCAGGAAAGCCGAAGTTTGAATCACTTCACTACAACGGTAAGCAGGTGCCTTACATGGATTTTTACAATAATGATGGCTCTCAAAGCGCCTTTTATCCAGAATTTAGGGGTACTTATATGACCGAAAATTATGGCACACCTTACTTAGACTGGGGATATTATCCATTGTCTGATTATAAGCAGGCTGTTTCAACGACAAGATTGAATGAGTGGTATTCAACTATAAGTGGAAAATATAAAATTTTACCTTTTCTAGATGTAAGTGTCGGGTTCCAGTATCAGATCCAACAAACCGATCTGCAAGGACTATATAATGAAGAAAGCTATTATGCCCGAAAGAACATTAATCAATTTATGGAGGTTTCAAATGGGGGAAGTAGCATTACGTATCATATTCCCAGAGGTGGGATCAAGAGCAAAGACTTCTCCTCAGGACGGTCTTACACCGCAAGAACACAGTTAAATATGAATAAGTCATGGGGCCTTCACCGGTTGATCGGTATGGCTGGTGGAGAAATTCGCGAAACAGCAAGCAAGGGTGAAAATTATTGGGTATATGGTTATAAAGAGAAGCCCTTACAGGCAGTTCCGGTAGACTTTACGACATATTTCACTATAGTGCCTTCAATGGTGCCAATGGGGATTACGGGAAGTCCATCTTTCACTGATCGCGTGAACAGGTTTGTATCGCTCTATTCAAATTGGAGTTATATTTTTAAGGATCGATACGCCTGGTCGGGGAGCTTTCGAAAAGATGGAGGCAATATATTCGGGGCAAAAACCAACGATAAATGGTCACCGTTATGGTCTACAGGTCTTTCTTGGGATATCGGGAAGGAATCGTTTATCACCCATAAGGATGTAGATCGATTAAAGTTAAGGGCTACCTATGGTTATAGTGGGAATGTTGACCTGCGTAAAACGCCGCAGCCTATCGCCAGTGTAACTGCAGGTACTTATACAAGATTACCTGCACTGACGATCTCAAAATTGAATGATCCATCTTTGAGATGGGAGAAAGTGTCCACCTTCAACCTGGGACTGGACTTCTCTCTGTTTAAAGGTCGTCTATCTGGTACGGTGGATCATTACATTAAAACAGGAAAAGATCTGTATGGGCTCACTGATTTTGATTATACCGCTTGGGGTAAATCCAATACAGTAACCAAAAATGTTGCATCCATGAGAGGAAAAGGCTGGGATATCACACTTTCAACGAATAATCTGGATAAAGCGGTGAAATGGAATTCTAGGCTGCTTTTGAATTTGAATAAGAACAGGACTACTGCATACTATAGGGCTTTGAACAGTGGCGTATCATCTTTTTTGGGCGATGGAAATACCATCACGCCAATACCGGGGATGCCATTGAATGCACTCTCAGCCTTTAAATGGATGGGGCTCGATAGTGAGGGAAATCCACAGGGTATCCTCCGTGGTGAAGTCAGTAAAGATTATATCGGTATCAACAACGCTGCATTTAACGACGGACTGGAAGGCGGCAGCATCGTTTTTTATGGTTCTGCCAAGCCGCAGGTTTATGGATCACTTATAAATACTTTCGGATGGAAATCTTGGACGCTTTCGCTAAATGTGAGCTATAAAGGAGACTATTATTTTAGAAAACCTGCAACTTCCTATTATAACCTTTTCAACCGAGGGACTGCTTTTCCTGATTTTGAGATGCGCTGGCAGCAAGCAGGGGATGAATTGAAGACTTCAGTGCCTTCGGTGCAATATCCATTGGAAGATTTTAGGGACGCGCTATATGTGCAATCTGAGGTAAATGTATTGAAAGCTGATCATTTGAGGTTAGAGTATATAAACATTTCATGGGATAAAACCCTGAGGCTTCAACAGCGTGCTTTACGGATGAAATTTTATGGAAATGTAAGCAATCTGGGCTTACTATGGACTGCGAATAAGCAAAATATTGATCCTGAATTTCCTTATCGGATTTCGCCCCCAGCGACCTTATCTTTTGGATGCCAGTTAAATTATTGATCATAAATGAATCTTGAAATGAAAAAGACGAAAAAACACTTTTGCTTTCTTACGATCTATCTCGCATTATTCGTAACATTCCATACATCCTGCAACAAGTATTTGGATATACAAGCAAACAAAAATCAGGTAGTACCAGAGGATCTGACAGATCTTCAGCAGATACTGGATGGTTCGCAAAACATTAATTTTAATTTTTGTTCCATAGGTGAGGTTTCGGCTGACAATTACTTTTTGAAGCAAAAGGTATTTGATGGCCTGAATGAAGTGGGCAGAAAATTTTATACCTGGGAAAATCCCGTTTATAATTTTAATAATGATTGGGCAAAAGCCTATATCACTGTCTATAACTGCAATTTAGTGTTAGATAAAATTAAAGAAATTAAGAGAGTGGAGGCAAATAAAAATGATTGGGATAATGTAAAGGGCAGTGCCCTTTATTATCGTGCCAGCCAGTATCTTAGTTTGGTATGGACTTATAGTAAAGCATATCAAGACGATACATCTGCGAAGGACTTGGGCATTGTGCTGCGCAGTACCTCAGATTTTAATGTAAAGTCTGAAAGAGCAACTGTTTTAAAGACTTATCGTGTTATAGTGGATGATCTTTTAGCTGCCGCCGACATATTGCCTGATAAAGCAATTCACGTCATGAGACCATCAAAAATAACAGCATATGCGGGACTGGCGAGAGCTTACCACTCGATGGCGAAATACGATTCAGCTTACTATTATGCGGATAAGGTCTTATCGGTAAATAAAGAGCTGATGGATTATAACAACGCGGCTGAAGTAAAAATTTTAGCCTCATATCCTTTTACAAGATTTAACAAGGAAACACTCGGATATTTTGAACTTGTGACAATTAATGCACAAATAGGAGTTAATAACGCTAATATTGATTCAACTCTATACCAGTCTTATCATGTTAATGACCTAAGAAAGCAGGCCTTTTTTAAAATGAATGCAGATGGTTATGTTTCGTTTAAAGGCAGTTACGCTGGCAGTGCAAATCTATTTGGTGGGCCTGCTGTTGATGAAATGTTTTTAATCCGTGCGGAATGCGCTGTAAGAAAAGGAAGCATTCGGGAAGGAATGGATGATATGGATTATCTATTATCCCGGCGTTATAAAATAGGAAGTTATATACCGGCTTATTTTGAGGCTCAGGATGAAGCACTTGATTTTGTTCTTGAGGAAAGACGGAAAGAGCTGCTCTTTAGAGGTTTGAGGTGGATGGACCTGAAACGTTTAAACGAAGAGGGGCGGGAAATTCAGCTCAAAAGAAACGTGAACGGGAAAGAATATATGCTCAAACCCAGAGATAATAAATATGCACTACCATTGCCTGAAGATGTGATTATGGCGACTGGAATGCTTCAAAATCCTATTTAAGAAAAATCTTTATAATAGTCTTTTTTTGAATTATATACCTTAAACGAGAGACCAGCATTATTTGAAACTGGTCTCTTGTTGAAGGACAGCCAATAGATTAATTGGAAACGAAAATCTTCAAACAAATCTTTGGCGAGTACTAAAAATTAGCTTCTGTTGTGAATGTTAATTTCAGTTTCACTATCTCCACCACTTCGTTCAGGGATAAAACCCGAACCAGTAGAGATTTCCGCTAACTCAATTTGACTGGGATCTAGTTCCCCTGCCGAATTTAGGTCTGAGGTCTCCACTTGCATAGAACAGGCTTTATTGTCACCTGAACAGGATTGACCATTTGGTGTCGTTGTCCAATTCGACTCGTTTGAAACCTCTCCGCTTAATAGCGGATTTCCCTTGAAATAAACAGTTACAGGAGCTAAACTTTTCCCTGCATAAGCTTCAGCACCTTTAAATGCTGAGAATCCGATAATCATGGCTCCGCCTAATATCATGTAGCCATAATTGTTTAAAAATTTGGTTAGCATAATGCTACCCTCCTTTCTGTATTGCAAGCCAATAATTGATTGGTGAAGTTTTGACCTGCAAACGTTTTAGTGAATATTTGTTGTCGGTACGGTTCTGTGTACCGATCGTATCTGTATGCCAGGCTGCCTACTATAGGCCTACTGACGCTGTCATATACTGGAGCATGGTCTATGCTGTCTGGCATAAACCAGATTTCATGTGTTGGTTTAAATGTTGCGTTTTTATAGCTTACAATTCCTGTTGCTAGAATAAACGTGAGAAAGAGGCCGACAGCGGTCTTGTTGGTTAAATTGCTTTGGCCGTGAAGGAAAACCTTACGATTGAGTATTTGCCCTGCTAGCGATAGACCAAGAATAACGAGGTTAAAGATCAGATGCGCTGTCCACGAGATATGACTGAGAAAGCTGGTACACATACAAGGTTTCTTGTCATACACATCGAGGACGCCAAGGGCAATATAAATCGAAAATAAGGTGATCATGATAGTCGATGCTATCCAGCCCCAATGCTGTAAACGGCGTGCAGGCAACCCAAGCAAAGCTCCGATGTTAATTTCCAGCAGCGGAAGCAGCCAAAAAAGTATTGGCGCAAGGATGCTAATGACCGGTTGTTGCTGTAATGCAATATGAAATGCACTGAGCTGCCAGAGTTTTTCAATACCCACATAAACCCAAAAGAGGATCATGGCCGCCCGGAGGATTTTGTAAATCGTTGTATTGGTTTTGTTCGCTTCCATAGCTTTAATTATTTGCACCGGCGGTATTTATTATTTCCTCCCGTGGTTTTATTATTTTTTCTTTCTAAAAACAGGGCGCCATACCTGCGCGCCCTGCTCGGGTACAGCGGCCTGCTACAGCGTCAACTTCTACCTTTCGTACGCTTCAAAACAAAGATAGATCGGATAACAGCCGACCGCAGGGGCAGTAAGTAGGACTTGTGGAGCCTACAGATGCTGTTTAAAATAGCTGTATGGAAGGGGAAGGGGGATTGGAGATGAAATAACTGCTATGACCATGGTCTAGCAAAATAGCAGGCAGGAATGATTTCAAAAGGGATTTAAACAGTGATCAATCCTGTTATCGTAGGGGTAACGGAAGAATACCCCTACTTTTTGAAATTTTACTGGATTTTTTATCCATTTAATTCGGGAAATTTTTCGTGCAATTCATTCAGCATGGTTTTCAAGACTTTGCGGATATGGACAGCAGCCGGAAATTCGCTGCCTCTGTCCATCTTTGTGAGGCTGTGTATCGAAAGAAGTATGCCCTCTTTGGTTTTGACGAGTTTTGAAAATTCTTCCGCAACTTCCTTTTTCTCGGACGAGCGCATGACTTTGGCTTTGACACATAAATGTAGCCAGAGTTTGAGCTCCTTGCCATTCAGATTGCTATGGATAAACCGATAGGGAAGAGCACTGGATGACTTATCATCTGCCGATTCCGTTTCAATATATTGGCACATCAGCATGAGCAGCGTGCTGCGGTTGGGATCATAGGCAAAGTCCGGGATGGCGGAGAAATGCTGCGGATAACGCAATAGATTGTCGGTAGCTTCCGGGTCAGCTTCGTAGAACTCCTTCCAGCGATTTAAAAAGCCGATATGGTTAAAATTAAAATTGATCATCAAGATCAAAAAGCGGGAAGGCCAGTTTTTATGCTGACGTTCATCCTGGGCCAGTTGCCTAAGTGCATCAATCAGCTGAACAAGGTATTGCTGATGATGATATTGCAGGTAAGGTATTTTGCCCCGCTGGAAAAGGCTTTCAATGGCGGAATGCACTTCATCCAGATAGGCTTGAGGAATCTGTTTAAGCCTTAACCTCTCTAAACTGTCTTCGAGGTGAAGATCTAGATATTGCCTGATGCGTTTTTCATGATGCTGCGGTAGCGGTGTTAGGGGATTGATATCTTTCTTAAATAAAAATTCTACACTTTCCAGTAGTTCCTCCACCCGATGAAGCGCATTAAGTTCCTCGGAAATGGACAGATCGCAGCAGGTGTATAATACTTCATGCAGCCGAAGCAACTGCGTATGGTAGAGCTGTATGCCACGGATCGCCTGATCGGCATGGGTATATTGCCGATGGAGGGCCAGGGCATCGTTCAAATGTTCGGCACAGGCAGAAGCAATGGCTTCCAGTTGTTTGCTTCGGCTGGAAGGGCTGATATGGGCAAAGGTCTCTATTAAAAGCATCAGGGGATATAAACTTGTGATCATTTGTACCTCCTTTTCATTTCTTTGTGATACCATGGCCAGCCATACACACCCGGATGCAGCGTCATGTTCAGCTTGCCGCCCTCTTTGGCCTGCTCAAAAGTCTTTGGATGTACCTCGACCGGAAATTGGTATTTCTCATCTTCATACGTAAATGACACCAATAATTCATGTATATCGCAGCAGACTGGGCATTTCTGTATGACTTCGGCCTGGATATAGACCGCTTTGGGACTATCGACCTTTTGGCAATTATTCATAATAAGGTTCATACGGATATACCAGGTACAGGCCAGGAGCATCAGTGGAAATTGAATGGCGTACAGCGTAATCAGGTTGGCACGTTTCAAGAAAATTAAATGGGCTACCGCACAGCTGCCGAGGGCGATAGGGAAGGCATGTTTAAATGCTGGCTTGAGCGGCTGCGAACTGAGCAGCAGTTCATAGGGTAAGCGGTCATACACCGCTATACTGCAGATCTGAATGCAGATAAAAAATAGAGCAAAAAGCTGGAGCACCACATGGTGGCTGCGGATTTCCAAAAAAGGAATCAGCAGGACTAGGACACCGATACTATAAACCTTTAGGTAAAATGCCGACGCTAAAAAGGATCCATATACAGTTACCACGATCGCGATAAAAATCAGGATGTGATTGCGGCTGATCCGTCTGAAAAGATGCATGGGAGGTCTCATACGCAGGGCTGTTAAATCAATGATTTGATGTCAAGTTAAAATTACCTATAACGCATGCTATTTGATATGAATAATATCTTTATTTCAATAAGCGTATGTTTTTAGCATCGAACTCCTTTTTTCTGTAACGAGGCGTTCAATTTATACAATAAAGAACGTGTTTATAAGGTAAGAAGGTGTGTTGATGCGCATTTGGAAGGACACAAAAGGGTGGTTTACCTATCTGATGGTACTGTTTAAAAGAAATAATGGCTAAATTTAGTATACAGAAATTTTTTTAATAGGAGATTTTTGGGAAGAATTAGCCTCACCTGCATTTATCTATCGATCAGTTCAAGGTTAATCTTTGAAATTAACAGTACATTATGGAAAGTAACCAACAGGTCAAGTATGCTAAAGATACGGAGATGCACGTACATTATCCAGATTTCATCTGGGTGTGGATCGCTTCGTTTCTTTTTGGCGGCATCTGTTGGTATATAGGAGCGGTAACAGCGCTATCAGGCTGGTTTGATAGCAAGCCACTGATCATAAGCTATCTATTTAATGTAGTTATCGCTGCATTGACACTCTTTTATATAAGATGGGGGATCAAGCTTTTGGATAAAAAGAAAAGCTGGCGAATGCATATGAGCGATCGTATAGGAACGCAGTTCTTTTTCTGTGTACTACTACCGACCGTATTTCTCTTTGGAATTATCAAACCTGTCGTTCCTCCAAAAAGTGAATGGATATGGCTGCCTTTATTGGTCATATTTCTCTGTATCCTGCTTTTTAACATGATCTATGCCACTTTTTTTTATTGGAGTTTTAATCAGAAAAGGGAATTGTACGTCATCAAGCTGGAACGTACTTTAGAAAGGCAGAACAACGTAGCAGTCAACGCGGATGCGCAAATTTACGCACAATCTTTTGATTTGTATGATCCTATAGATCGGGCATCGCCCGATGAGACCGTTAAGGAAACGGATGCTGTGGAGGAAATTGATCTGACGCTGCTCAAATCGATAAATCCGGCAGAGGAGGAGTTTGTGATCAACAACAAATACCTTACAAAAAAGATTATGTACACGGAGCTGGGTATATTTCTATTTGAGAAGACCAATAATACGCCTATCGTTAAGCTATACCTAAAAGAAGATATGGAAGATAGTAAAGGCTGCGAGCAGCGTAGCCTGAACGAAATTGTGCGCGATACCCACGGCTTTGTGCAGAAAATAGACCGGCATCACGCGATTCCATTGGACATGATCAAGGCCTGCTATCAAATGAAGGGCGGGCGGCTTCGCATCATTTTGCGTGTACCGTTTGGAGATATCAACAGTTTTGTGGTTTCGCCGACCATTTCCCGCAGGATAAAAGATTGGGTCATGCTGCAGGTACCTATTGAAAAAGAGAATACAATAAATAATAACCTTTAATAGATTGATTATGGAAAGCATGAAAAGCAACACTTGGAAATGCCGGGCCACAGGAAAGGTGGCATTTCCATCCCGGATCGATGCCCAATATGCGATGTTCCGGTTTAAATTACGCTCGCGTGTCAAAAATGTCACCAATGGTAAACGCATCAAACACCGCATGGGTAAACCGGCTTGCCGTAGAGCCTACTATTGCAGGCTCTGTAAAGGATACCATATCACCAAATGGAAAAAGGACAATTTTGAGCGTTACAAGAAAACGGTCTTGGCCTGGGATGTCTCTTCCGTGATAAGCGACTGGAACTATTTATTGGAGTAGTGTAATAGTTCTCCGATTGTGTCACCTAGAAATCGAAAAATGAAATGTTTGCTGGCCAGCTAAACCAAGCGAAGGGAAATAGTGTCGGTAAAGATGAAAAGACCTATATATTGGTCGCCAATAAGATCAATACCGATTTTAA
>NZ_DKSP01000231.1:11573-13341 GCF_002472745.1 Sphingobacterium sp. UBA7253
TTAATAACGATGGAAAGATTAACCTGTCAGGAAGGTAGATTTTTTATCGCAGTATTAGTCTACTGCTTATTGGCTTTCCTTTAGGACGCGGTCGTTGGGGCCATATACTCATTAAAGCCTCGTCTTTTCCTTTCATATAATTCTCGATCGTATACGTGATATTGATATCCGGTTTTAAAGGTCCTTTTTTCCCTTTCCATACTTCCCAGTATTTCGTCGAGTAGGCAATCACGATGTCTGATTTTGGTAAACTAAATCCCCTTACTTCTCCGTAATGATTAATTGAGCCACTGGTTTCTTCACCAATAAAGGTTGCATTAGAATTTTTCTTCAGTTCAACGGCATTCATCACAGCCGAGGAGAAGGTATTCTTGCCTATCAATACAAAAAAACTGTCTTTTTTATTCAGGTAGCTGTTTTTGATTTGGTCAATAAATGGTGTTAAAATACCGGAATTCCCGCCGTTGTTATACCTTAGATCCAGCACAATTTTATTTGGACGTTCGGCATTGATCAACGTGAACAACTCCTGATTGAATTGATCGAAAGACTTAGCCGGATCTTCCCGGCATGTCGTATAATTAAAATAAAGGATTTTATGAGCAGCGTCATAATCGTACCAATAGTTTCCTGCTTTCTTTTTTGATAGTAGATTGACTGTACCAGCTGTTAGGTTTAATTTTTTTAGGTCATTGCCTTTCGATGACGTCAATTTTATCTTACTGATTTTATTGTTCCGGTCAACAAATGTGAATGCAGCTTCTTTGTCCGAATCGATGATGCCAAGGCCTTTTAAAAAAGCCGGATTGTTGATGAAATGGAGAAGATGATCATTGAAATACGAACGGTTTTCACTTAGGATAGCCTCCTTAAACAAAGCATTAATCTGTTTGAAACTGTGGTTATTGATTGCTACTAATTTGTTCCCCAATAACGATGCAAAAGCTGGATCTATAGCTGTTATATATACTTCATCGTTAAACATATCCAGCTGAATGGGAAGTATCCGATTGAATTTTGCTTCAACAAATGTATGCTCATCTTTTATACTTACCATAAGCCTGAAGAGCGCTACGGTGAAGGTCTCATAATTCAACGAATCCGCTTTGCTGGCAATGTCATCGACGAGCTTCTCAAAGGTGGCTTTTGTGGTTTTAGCAAATAGGTTGGTATGTTTGGCAGGCAATGTTCTTTTTAAAAAATCCAGGTCTTCAAGAAAGTCTGCTTTAGTCAAGGTCTGTGAAAAGCCGAAAGTAGAAACCAAAACAAAGAGGATTGTAAATAGTATTTTATTCATGATCATTTAAATGCAACCTGCGGTAAATAATAGTATAATTTTAGGTTTCCTTGTTAATAAAGATATAAATTTTCTTCAGTAGTGAAAATGGCAGAAGAGGCTGTTTAATCTGTGATTTATATTAATTCTTGGCAAACCTATAATTTAATCCAACCGCAATTCCCAAAACCCGTGCTCGATCAGAATTTCTTTCGGAATGGAAAGGAATGAGTGAGTACATTTTGTAGTGTGGCGCCAGCAAGACAGCAAACTGTTGTGATAATGGAACCTTTGCGCCTAGTCCAATATGGAAACCTATGCCATGCTGCTTGTCTACGTAACTGTTTGCGTTTTGCTGGAAGTGTAACATAGGCCCCGCATTTGCGTAGAGATATTTCAAAAATTTTACCCTGGCGTCTAAAGGGATTTCCCAAATAGAAAGTTCCGAGGAATATTGCATCCGCTCCACGGATGGATCGACTATTCCTGATG
>NZ_DKSP01000043.1:0-6899 GCF_002472745.1 Sphingobacterium sp. UBA7253
AAACATTTAAATTTATCATGGCGGTGTGTTATAATTTTGCAATTTAAATATAGCAACTTTGCTATATCCAAACACCGCCACTTTTTAAACGTTTAGGACGCAAGTGATGCAATATAATTGCGTGGCATATAAAAACATGTATTCGATCTTATCTGTTCTTCTCGGTACTCGAATTACTGCGCAGTTTACTGATTTCTCCGCTATCCATTGAGAAATACATTTAAAGAGGAAATGAGGTTTTGTCCTGCATGAGTTTGTAAAAGCAATAAAGGCTAGTGGGCTTTGTGCTTTCTCTGCCAGCTCAGCATATAGGTCAGTGCCAGTAGCAAAACTACTGCATTGGCATACATAATGACTGGAATCCGGAGGATAACATCACTATAGTATAATCCAGCGAGCAGTGCGCCAAGCCCTATTCCAGCTTCAAGTGAGATATACATGGTTGCTACTGCCTTGCCCCGATGTTCAGGTAGGCTTAGGTCGATCGTCCAAGCATTGACGGCAGGGGAGAGTATACCTGTGCCCACGCCATAGATGCTTGCGCCGATCATCATTCCAATGAAACTATTGCCCATACCGATAGCAACGAGTGCAATAGCAATAATGACTATTCCGACAACAATGACTTTTGGTCTCCCGTAACGGTCCGAAACTTTGCCGGATACGAAACGTATCAGCACCGATGCGATTGTAAATGCCAGAAAAAATAGCCCTTTATTTTTAAGTCCCAGGTATTCACTCCAATCGGGAATTAAAGTTAAAATGACTCCATAAGCGGTATAAGATAAAAACGTGACGATTCCAGCTGGAAGGGCACGCCATTCAATAATATCCTTGCGGTTTATTTTGAGCATGGAAAGATTGAATTTTTCTTTTTTCGCCAGTGTTTCTTTCATGTTAATGACGATAAGAATGGAGAGAAGTGCCATGAAAGAAGAACAATAAAACATAACATTGATACCAAAGGCCTCGAAAATGGCACTTCCAATTGCTGGGCCAACAGCTGTACCGACGCTAAAAGCCAGTCCATGCATGCCAAGAGCCTCACCCCATCTTTTTTGAGGAACCAGATCGGCGACATACGCAGAAGTTGAGGTAGGTTTAAAACCGGTGGAAAAACCATGTATCAATCGTAAGAATAGGAAGCCCGCGACTGACGTTAAAATGGGATAAAGAAAACCACAGATGAAACAGACGATGGATCCAATTGCCATGACCGGTACACGTCCCCACCGATCGGTCAATTTACCACTAAAAGGCCGCGAAATTCCAGCAGTCAAAGTAAACAATGCTATAATTAGCCCTTTGTACTCCGCACCCCCCAAACTGCTCAGATAATTGGGTAGTTCCGGAATAATCATATTGAAACTAGAAGAAAATAGGAGTGAGCTTAAGCAAAGTAAAATAAATTGTAACGTATAGATGGATTTCTGTTCAGCGGGCATGGTGTAATTTTATCGTGTGTGAATATTCAAAAAAGAACATGGATAGCGGTATCGATCCGTCTTTCAATTGAACTGTTCAAATGTACAGTTTTTGGAGCGATTAAGCTTTTTCTTTTGATAAAAATTAATCGAATCTTTTAAACGAATAGAAAAATGTCGCTACGGGGCTTTTTCTCTATTAAAATTGATATTTTTCATGAAGATCAGAGTTTAAATATGGAAGGGTATATCCAGCCACCTTTCATACCGACTTGGGCTTTGCCGTCGCAGAGATTGAAGATTTGGAAGGAAATAGGATTGGATTACATCAAAAGCTCTAAGTATCAAATAGAATCTGTTTTTAGGTCAATTTTTGTCTGGAAATCTCACTACAGAAGATCGTTGTTGCTACGGCTACATTCAATGATTCGGCTTGCCCTAGGCGAGGTATAGTGACAGCTTGATCGATCAAAGCTATTATTTCGTCGCTGATGCCATTTCCTTCGTTACCCATAACAATTAGCCCCTCATCAGCCCATACAGTCTGATAAATGGATTGACCATCAAGTAGGGCGCCATATACTTTCAATCCAGTAGCCGGAATAAAATCAGTTAAATCAGTATAGTGGATCTGCAGTCTTGCCAATGAGCCCATAGTTGCTTGCACTACTTTCGGATTGTAAGCGTTTACAGTGCCAATGGAACAGATAATATGTTCGATTCCAAACCACTCCGCCGTGCGGATAATTGTCCCAAGATTGCCTGGATCCTGCACATCATCGAGTACAAGGCTAAACTTATTTTTTAAATTACTTGGTACAATTTTTTGCTGTAAAGGAAGTTTGACCAAAGCGAGTATACCTTGTGGCGATTTCAGTGCACTAATCTTTTGGAATTCAGTTTCCGTTAGTTCATGGGATTTTATATTATGCGAGATTTTACCCACTTTTGTGTTGGCGTCGTCCGTGTAGAAAATAGACTCAACCTCATAACTTGATGAAATAAATTCCATCACGGATTTTATACCCTCAACGATAAACAGGCCGTGTTGTTTTCTATACTTTTTATTTTGTAGAGACGTTATTAGACTGATTTGCGCTTTTGACAACATTTTTATTGATGATTAAGTATACTCGTTTTATCGGATTTGCAAGTATAACGCTTTTAGTGTTATTTTTTGCATCATGCCGGTCTTCAAAATATCTTGACGATGACCAAGCTCTGGTTACAAAAGTACAGATTTCTGGTGTCACCCCTGCATTGAAAGAATCATCCGAAACGTATATTTCCAATCAAATAAGACCCAATTCAAGGGTAAATCTATTTATTTACAATACGTTCAATACTAAAAACGGACGCTATAAAACCAAGAAAATTCGGAATGTCGGCGAACCACCTCACTTGCTGGATTCGGCAATGGTAGATTTGTCTGCCAATCAAATCCGGCGTTTTCTATTTTCAAAAGGTTACTTTAAAGCTAAGGTCGAACCTACGATTTCAGTTTCCAAAAAGCGAGCACATATCGATTTTAAAGTAGATGAAGGTGTTCCTTATCAAGTTAGAAATATAGATCGAAAATTTGAGGATGAAGATATAAAGGCAATATTTGAACGGGAGGTACTTCCTAAAACTTCCGTAAAATCCAATACCCAGTACGATGCCGCAAAGTTGCTTGATGAGCGGGAGAAACTTTATGTTTCGATGCGAAACAATGGGTATTACGATTATGTAAGGCAATATATGCGTGCTGGGGTCGATTCAACTCTCGATGGACCTTTGATCGACTTGAAAATTAATGTCGAAAATCCATCTGACTCTACGATACATAAAAAGTATCAAATAGATAGTGTTTATATGACGATAAGGAATTATGGAACAATCTCGAAGAAGGAGCCACGTCGTATCCTAGATTCTGCAAAACGCCTTTTATTTATTGATGAAACGAATAGTTTCAGATGGAAACCTTTGGAACGTTATATGTATTTACGCTCAGGTCAGTACTATTCCTTGCGGGAGGAAAATAAATCCTATGACCGATTGTACGAGATGAATGGTTTTCGTTCTGTCAAAATGCAGTTTGTCAAAAAAGATTCCAATAAACTCGATGTGCACTATGATTTCGTTCCAAGACCTCGTATGGGAAACCAGATAGAGGGGGAGTATACTTTTAGATCAGGTATGAGCGGATTCAATATTGGAAATACATTCTCACAACGCAATATCTTTGGTGGTTCGGAGCAATTGGAAGTGAAATTACGTTATGGCGTATTGTTTGATCCGCGTTTAGCAGGAGGGCTTTCCAGTAAAATATTCAATAACGATTTTCAAGCGGGCGTAAATTTGGTTATTCCTCGTCTGATGGTGCCCTTTCATATTAATCCAGGGGGGAAGTTTGGTTTGCCCAAAACGACCTACTCGATGACATTGCAGTTGTTCGATCAAGATAAAACCTATTCAAACCGCTATTTTATCACATCGCTGAATTACTCTTGGTATGAAACAGAAAATAAGTACCATAGTTTTACGCCTATCGTTTTGGAGTATCGGGATGGACGCTTGGATTCCAATTTTCGGAACAAGCTTGTACAGGAAGGCTACCAGTTGTATGTACGTAGCAACGATCGCCAGTATTTTGGTTTAGGAACACAATATACCTTTATCCTGAATGGCAAGAAATTGAATAGCAAGGAGGATTTTCAATATTTCAGAGGAACATTGGACGTGAGTGGAAACGTGCTGGACCTTATTAGCTCCTTAGCAAAATTGCCCAAGAATGCTGACGGTGAGAAAAAAATATTTGGTGTGCCCTTTCTTCAATACGCCAAGACAGAATTCGATTATCGTTTATACCGAAATCTTGGTGGAAATAGGCAGTTTGTCTTCCGTTTTAATCCAGGGATAGCGATTCCTTATGGTAATAACTCTAAACTGTTGATTTTTGAAAAGAGCTTTTATAGTGGGGGGATGAATGGTATACGCGCTTGGCAGGCGCGTACCCTGGGACCAGGTGCCTATAACCGGCAGAGTCTTAGTGAGGATTTGCGTTTAAACCTGCGTAATTTGGATCAGTTGGGGGAGATTAAGCTGGAAGCGAATGCGGAGTATCGATTCAGATTACTTAATAACTTCCTGGGCGCGAAGATGAATGGAGCGACATTTGTGGATATGGGAAATGTTTGGCGACTGAAGAAGGATGAAGAACTAAATCCGGGTGGAGAGTTTAAATTCAATAAATTCCTTGGGCAAGTCGCCATCGGTACCGGTTTCGGACTTCGTTTCGATTCGGACTATTTTGTGATTCGCTTAGATGCCGGGCTTAAACTAAAAGATCCACAATTCTCAGGTGCTGATCAATGGGTTATCAAGCACTTCTTTGATTCCAAGGAATTTAAGGCACAATATTATGAAACCCATAGACCCGACAGATACAATTTTATTCAATACAATTTTGGAATCGGTATGCCGTTCTAATGTACAATCGTTTTGTTATGATTTACTTTGATCACATCAATTGATAGGATTTCCCGAGAGATCGTGTTGTCAACCGATGAGATTTTTGAGACTTGAAAATATAGATTCAAAAATTTTACTCAAGTCTAAACCCTGTGAATGGTTGAATAAAAAGAAAACTATAGCCAGTGCGATCGCTGTCAAAATCACTTTTTTAAACATGTAAGCTATTCCTAATACAATGGCCGGGATAATCAAAAACATCAATCCGCTAATGGCAAAAGGAGAGAGTCCGCTATCGCTCTTATAGATATAAAATAAGCGACCTTTGGAAGTTTGTTGATTCTTATGGCTAAAGAATACAAATGTTGATGACTCAATTTTCTGATTAGGGACAGCGACACCCTCATGAAATTGTAGTGCTTGCGAGAAACCATTGATTGTAAATAGATAATTGCCATGGATGTTTTCATTGGTGTTTCCAAGTGAATCCAATGCAACTACAGCCAATTTTCCATTTTTGGAAAGGTTTTCTTTTACGATAAAGTTTTGGATATTTTGCTCTTGAGCAGCCGCCCAAAAAGGTATCAGTAATAGAAAAAATATAATCTTTTTCATCGTTTTATTTTTATTCAACTCGCTTATTTCCCTTTTTAGGGCCTATTTCCGTAGCGTCAATATCGTTTGGAAGATCAGTAGCATTAATATACTGAATCCGATTTCCTTGAAATGAGACTGCAATTTTAGGGATTTTAATTTTCTTTTGAAAATCTTTAACTATACGAATGTTGAAACCTTTGTAAATAGGCTCGAGGGTTTTTCATTATTCATCAGAAGAAGGTACGATCTCCTGCTTCAGTTAATCCTCCTTTTATTTTCTTCTATGGGTAAATTGTAAGTGTTATCCTCGTTGGGTAAAGCATACGAATTGCTTTTATCTGTGTCTTTTGCTAGTTCATCTATAATTAAATCGATAATATTTTGGTCCATCGTAACGTTGGATTATTCACTTATAAAATAGACTAATTTCTAGAAAAATTTAGTTCTTTGAAAGTTCTTGGATCAATTGCAATTTCACTGCGTCATTTAGAATACCTTTTGGATCATCAATGATTACCGTTCCAAAGATATCCTTTTTAATCGACGCCCGGTTTCCATTGTTATCGCTGGCTTCATAATTTCCAAATATATCCTTTCTAACTGAAACTCGATTTCCGCTATTGTCTTCAATCGTTTTACCACCTAGAATATCAGTTCTCACTGTGGTACGTTGACCATTGCTATTTTCGATAGTGAGATTATCAAGAATATCTTTTGTTATCCGGCTTGAATTACCTTTGTTGTCTCGAATTTCCAGATTTCCTAAAATATCTTTGGATATCGTTGAGCTATTACCTTGATTATCTCGGATGTCGAGACCTCCAAAAATATTTTTTGATACAGTTTTTACATTTCCTTTTTCATCATGTATTTCTAAATTACCGTGTATATTTTTTAAAACTGTAGATGAACTTCTGTCTAGATCGGGGATATCAAAATCGCCGCTGCTATTTTTTCTGATAGTAGTTTTATCTCCATCCTCATCTTTTACGACAATATTTCCTGAAAAATCTTCTTTTATGGTCAGTTTAATACCACTCTTATTGACAGTTGTATATTCACCCAGGCTACCCCGTCTAAATTTAATGGTATTTCTCCATGTGTCTGAAAGAATAACTTCTCCCCAGCTATCGGTTTCTATTTTTATAGAGTTTTTATCTAGCCCATCTGAAATTGCCATTTTAATCATGTACTTTTTTATATTGTTAGAAGGGGGATCGGACCATATTCGGGTATACTCTTCCGCTGTTGAAATTTTGGCTTCTGACGTTAAAGTAACTAATAGTAGTGAAAAACTGAATAAGAAATATATACGCATGATCTGTCTGTGATTTAATGTCAATATACGTTTTTTTCGCTACTTTCGTTATATTTAAACAGTAAGCGAAATAATTGATATTACAGTTCACTTGCGTCCTAAACGTT
>NZ_DKSP01000013.1:0-2688 GCF_002472745.1 Sphingobacterium sp. UBA7253
ATTTGTGCTAATATATTTAGTTTACAATGAAACGGTCCGGCATTGCAGATCTCCCATTACACTATGGAAAAGTACCAGCGTGGCTTTACGAACGTATGGCTTCTCTAGGTCGTTCAATAGTTGAAGTTATACTCATGGATTATGGTAAAGATGAAGTTTTAAGAAGACTGGCGGATCCATTCTGGTTTCAGAGTTTTGGTGCCGTTCTCGGGATGGATTGGCATTCTTCGGGGATCACAACGGCTGTTATGGGAGCATTAAAACGCGCTATTAATCCAGATGCGAAGTCGCTGGGGCTTTATATCTGTGGGGGGAAAGGCAAGTTGTCTATGCAGACTCCACAGGAGCTACTTCGGTTGTCAGATCGAATTGGGTTGGATGGCAACGGCTTGATTCGCAGCAGTAAGCTTGTCGCTAAAGTGGATAACACAGCCATTCAAGATGGTTACCAACTGTATTTACATAATTTTATCGTAACAGATCAGGGAAATTGGTCTGTTGTCCAACAAGGTATGCATGAAAAGGACGGTACTGCTCGTCGCTACCATTGGCATTCTGAAAAGGTAAAATCGTTCGTTGAAGAACCTCATGCTGGTATCAGTGGGCCTTCGCAAGGTATAATCCTCAACTTGACAGCTGCAGAAGCGGCAGCCAATAGAGCAGGTATCATGACTATAGTGGGAGAGGATTCAAGTAAAGTAATGCAAGATTTCGCTAAACTTATTATGCCAGCTCATCACGATGTACGTGCTTCGGATGTTGACTTGAAAAGATTGGGAGCGATGTTGTACGTCGCCCGAGAAAGTCAACCAAGCCATTTTGAAGATCTGCTGCTGTTAAAAGGAGTTGGCCCCCGCACGTTACAGTCATTGGCCTTGGTTAGTGAGGTGATCCACGGTGCGCCTTCACGGTTCAACGACCCCGCTCGATTTTCCTTTGCTCATGGAGGAAAAGATGGACATCCTTTTCCGGTTCCATTGACCATTTACGATGAGAGCATTCAGATTTTACAAAAAGGTGTTGAAAAATCTAAACTGGGTTATGGTGAAAAGTTAAAATCAATCAACAAGTTGCACCAGATCGTCCTGGATAGCGAAAAAGATTTTCAGCCACAGTTTGATATTCAGCAAATTATAGCAGAGGAACGAAGGGATTCTTGGAAGTATGGAGGCAGGACAGTCTTTGGAGATGCAGCACCTTTGCGAACAAATGGACGGGGTTTGCAATTATCACTTTTCTAGCGGAAATCTGTGGATTGTAATTGTTTTGTTAAAATGTGTTAAAGATGGTTAAAATTATTTGTACGCTAGTATATTTGCTCCGCAATGAAAGCGGTTATTACCATACTCCTTTTCCTATGCTTCTTATTTATCAGAAGCAGTAATAGCCATGCTGTGCTCATTGAATCCGATCGACCAGCTGTCAGTTTTATGTATCAGCATAATCATGCCGACGTGCAGAAGTATATTGATGCATCGGTTAATCACATCGATCCGCTATTTTATGGTAATATACACAGTGATAATCCCGTTATAGAGGAGTTTGATGCCGAGAATTTTCAATTGACCAAGGATTTGCAGGTAACGTCTCAATTTGTTGCGCTGCTGCTTTTTGCAATTGTCCTTTTTGTTTTTGTTTTTCGATTTGCAAAGAAGATTCCTTTTCGCAATTTCATAGCCTATCTTTTCCCTCAAAGATACGTTCTTCAACAAAACTGGAGAATTTAAAATATACCCTTCGAAATTTCATATGCTTTGGTGGATATCCTAAGGGATGCTCCATTGCGTTGTAATCGATTTGTACAATCTATTAACAAGTCGAAACGGCCATAAACCAAAATAGAGGTTATTTCACCAACCAGCACAACAAACAATCAAACTTATTTTTTTAATTAGACGCTTACAAATGAAAAGAGTATTTATGCTCGCTAGTTTGGCTATTAGCTTATGCCAAATCGGGTGTACTTCCAAAAAGGAAGAAAAGGAAGAAAAAGAGAAATTTACAGCGACCTCTCCGGTACAAATGGATACAACTATCCGTAAGGATTTTGTCTCCCAGATTAGATCTTTCCGAAATATTGAGCTTCGGGCTCAAGAGAAAGGCTATCTTGAGCAGATTTTCGTGGACGAAGGACAATTTGTCCATAAAGGGCAACTCCTTTTTCGGATTATGCCGAAGATGTATGAGGCCGAATACCGCAAATCTTCTGCAGAAGTTAATGTAGCAGAAATTGAAGTTCAAAATACAAAAACATTAGCTGATAAAAATGTTGTATCGCCCAACGAACTCGCTATGGCTAAAGCGAAGCTTGAGCAAGCCAAAGCTGCGGCAGCGATTGCAAAATTACATCTCTCCTTTACAGAAATCAGGGCACCTTTTGACGGAACCATTGATCGGATTCCATTGAAATTGGGAAGTTTGGTGGATGAAGGTGAATTATTGACAAGTCTGTCCGATAATAGTGAGATGTTGGTTTATTTCAATGTTTCCGAACCAGAATATTTAAGTTATCAAACTAACGTTAGTAAACGCGGGGATACCCATGTGGGCCTGTTACTTGCCAATAATGAGCTATTTGCTCAAAATGGTCTTGTAGAGACCATAGAAAGTGAATTTAACAGTGAAACAGGAAATATTGCTTTTAGAGCGAAATTTCCCAACCCAAACCCACTTGCGTCCTAAACGTTT
>NZ_DKSP01000152.1:0-3887 GCF_002472745.1 Sphingobacterium sp. UBA7253
AAGCATTAAAAAGGCCTAAGTAAAAAACTTAGGCCTTTTTAATGCTTGATTTGAACTCGCTAGATTAATGCAAATCCGTACGAAGTACTTTACTTTTGTTCAATGCTCGATTGGAATAGATGATATACACGGTGCCAACAATAGTTGGCATAATCCAAACCAGCGTTGAACCAAGCTGAATCCCAGCAACTAAAAATGCTGTCACCGACGCGATCAATGCGCCTACCATACGGCCCAAGTGACTGACCAGCCAGGCATTTTTCTTTTCTTTGAAACTTTTAAACAGCTGAAAATCCCGAATACTCATAAATGCACCAAAACCACCAAAAAAGACATATAAAACAGAATTTGCCACCTGTTGTACCAATCCAATTAGACCAAGACATAACATACCGACCGATACAAGTAGCATCGTGGCGGAAATCAGTTTGTCTTTCCAATCGGCCTGTTGTTTAATTTTACTGCGTAAAGTCAATGCGCGATTACCTGCTAGAATGAGATAGATGGTAAAGATACCGATCAAAAATAAAAATGTGTTTTCGTGGCCCGGCATCCTCGCAATAACAAGCGAAATTAAAGAACTAATCACCATCGCATAGGAAAATATAATCCCCATTTTCTTGTGCCCTGCTCCCCCCTTTTTTACAGCCACACTTATCAGGCCGGTAATCAATCCTATCCCACCAAAAAATGCGTGAACGTAGATCAATGTCTTAATTGTTTCTTCCATAGTTCTTCTTTAATAATTGTTTTTAGCTAATAATGGTATTGAAGCAAAAAGGCTAATGGTTATGCCCTGTTTAAAATAGATAGACAAAAAACAGCACTATTATGCCGTTTGCGACAATAGCCCAAATGTAAAAAATACCCTTTAATTATCTATATGTTTAAATAAAAATTACTCTTTTTCCTCACGGACGAGAAAATCATAAGAGTACCAGAATTTCAGGTGCCCATGGGAATTAAGGCCTCCTAGACTATAGCTAATGGGATAATCAAAGCTATTCTGTTGCAGTTCAAGTTCATTTTTATAATCAACGACAAGTTTTTTAATTTCATCCAGACCTGTCGCGCGTCTAATAAAACTTGTTTGACGTCCACCGCGCAGATAAACCAATACGTCGGACCCTTTTAATACCGTTTCGTCGGTTTTCGTCAGAAATTGATTGTACAGCAATTTTTCCAATACATTTTTAAGATCTCCTCGTGGAAAATCACTTTCTCCCATCATGATTGAGTGTGTACCATAGTTGACTGAGGAAACATAGTAGGGATTATAACCTGTATTTTTTAACTTCCCAAGTGCATCCCTATTAAAAGCCTGTTCATAGTCTTTCAGATCCGCATGGAGACTAAATGTAATATGTTCTCGACGCAACAACAGGCTATTAGCTCTTTTTATCGTGGTGGAATCATGGTGACGGACCAATTTGAGTACACTATCTACGTCAGGGCTATTATTAAGATGGTAACGTATTGCCCTATAATCGAAAAATGCCCCTACCGATGATTGCTTCAAAACAGCCGGTTCCCCCTTGCTTTTCTTCGCGAAAGCTCGCACAGCATCAAATCCAGGAATAATATGAATGGGAGATAAAGTGGGTTGTGTAGAAGAAATTGTGCTTTTGAAAGGTTTATAATAGTTACGAAGGGAAGTTAGTTTTAGTTGCGGTGTGGTATCTTTTAATCCCCAAACTGTCCCCAAATAGAAGTTTTTATTTGTGGTACCATCCACGTAAATCTGGCTAACCGAAAACCCGACGGAACGCCCTTCAAATTGATACCTTTTAGCCATTGTTCCACCACCGACCTCCGTGGAGTCAAAGTCAATATCTTCTTTGTCACAGCTGGACAAAAAACAAATGCTTAGTAACAACAGGAAAAGATATTTCATAATTTAAAAAATTAATCGTCAGCTCTGGTGCAGCACTTCGATCTCATCTACCCGTCGGACAATGGCCTTTAGATTCTTTTCAAATATATACAAAATTCCTAATCCAACATACATAAAAATAAGAATAACAACACGATACAAAGCTAAAGGAATATAATTAACGATCCATTCAGAAGAAACCAACCCGATGATCAAAACCATAATCGGTATCGTTAAACCAAGATAATTGCGATAAACGCAGTATTTGCTCCCTCTAGGCCGATGCCGCAATAAGTATACTGGAATATAAAAAACGAGTGTACCGATCATCCCTAATTTTAATCCGGTCCAAAAAGCATCTGCATCGAGCGGCACAAAATAATAGAACAATGTGAAGTACACGATATAAATTGCACTATGCCAATGCTTGACGAATTGTAAAAAATCAGCAGGAAATTTATTGATCTGTTTACGTTGCAGATTCAATTCATAGCTAGCGGCAATGTTTCCAAAACCTGCCGCTCCAAAACTGGCATAAGCGAGATCAATGGCTCGATTGAAATATATACCGGCATCTGAAGACATGAGTTCCTCTACCTTACAAGCAAAGTGATCCAGAATTTCAAGTTGAACATCAACATAACGATATCCTTTAGAACGAATAAAATCCATCAGAATACCTAATTCCGCTTTGGTCAATTTCTTTTCTGTCATGATACAATTGGTTTAGTGTTCAAGATAACCTGTAACTTCTCCACAAAGGTCAACGCATCTTTCATTTTACTTACCTGAGCTTTTTTTCCCTTCACTGTCAGGGAGTAATATTTTCTTGCTCTTCCATCGACTACTTCTATTGCTGTATCCAGGAGTCCTTCCGCTTCTAGCTTATGTAATGCAGGGTAGAGCGCTCCCTCAGTCAGAATAAACTCTCCTCCGGTTAAGAGTTTTACTTGTTGAGTCATTTCATAGCCATACATTCTTTTCGTTCCAGACAATAGCTTTAGAATAATCGTTTGTAAAGTGCCTTTTAATAACTTCGTATCTTTCATTCGTTCATCTTAAACAATTAATTAAATATACCTAATTTTCTTATATATACAAAAATATAAGAAAACTATGATACAGCAGCTTGCATTTTAACCGCCGCCATTAGTTATGGCCCTTGCACTGCCTTTTGACTGGACTGCTTCGGCCCTGCTTTTGCAATTAACCAATCAAATTCCTATGAATCGCCTAGTGTTTACCTCGTGAACCAGATAAACATTAGGTCTCAGGTAGGCGTTTACGAGGAACAAGAGTGAACAAAGGCACTGGCAAGAGCAAACAATGGCAACGGCAGGGATACAGGGAAAAAGCCGCTAGAGCTGGGAACTCCAAACGGCTTTGCATTAACAATTATATATAGAATGATATGATTATCCCGCTTTCAGGAGATCAACAATAAGACGATCTCTATTTTCATTCAATGAGGGATAAAATTGATTTAAATCAACCAATATGATCGGCATACCCCTATTTTCGGGTTTATACAAGACATTATCTACCAAGTCCCGACAGAAAACTAACGATTCATTATCCGTGAATACTTCTTTTGACCTTTTGAGGAAACTATCAAAAAAACGTCTTGGATTATTGATGATTTTAAGATGTTCCTGGTTTGGAAAAACCGTACTGGAGAGATCTAGCCTTCGAGAAAATATAACGTCCTTCAATTCCGCATGACCGAAATTTATCAAGGGAGTTTTTAATGGTTTGGCTTTTTTGAGAATAAAAAGATTGGTAGAGTATAAATCTTCTGTAAAAGGAATTCCATAAAACCATGAAGAACTGATCTTTCCTTTAAAAACCACATGAACCAAATTTGTCCCATCGAAAGTTGTTTTGTCAAATGTATTGTAAAGAAAGGAGGACTTTTCAATTTTTAAATTTCCAATAATGGCTTTCGAAAAATCGTTCGCTTCGAATGTACTTTCCATCCAAAGCCCAGATTCCTGAAAAACAACAGACTGAAAGT
>NZ_DKSP01000097.1:0-4193 GCF_002472745.1 Sphingobacterium sp. UBA7253
TTTGTTTTACGGTTTCATTCCCCGCTTGCTCGTTGATATCGGAGACAACGACTTTTGCACCTTCTTTACCATAAGCCAATGCAACTGCCAGTCCGATCCCCGAACCCGCCCCTGTTACTAAAGCTACTTTATCTGCTAAAATTTTCATATGATATAAATTTTATGATACAGACAATTTACTAAAAGCAATGCGGAATCAAGTCAAAAAGGCCACTTACTTCAATTAAAACGAAACTAAAATGACATTTCTCGGCGGCTTAGTTCTGTAGCTGCGGATATTTTTTATATAATCTATCCAAAAACAAACGCCCCATCAATTGAAGCCTCGCCTGTGTTTCGAACATACCTGAACCTGGAGAAATAATACCATGTGGCATACGCTGAACAGTGCCGTAATAAATAATATCGAGCCCATTTCCATTGACGTCAAGATGCATTTTCTTAGGTTTCAAGCCCATGACAGAGCCCATGCGTGTTACTTTTTCAGAATTAGTAATCTGCGCAGTTCGCGCATCGAGCAAGGTTTCATGATCAAAAACCAAATGATCTCTCACCTCACCCTCATCAAAAAATACGTAATGCAACTCGTTGTTGCTAAGCACCAGATAAGAAGCGTTATCCCGTTCATTATAACGAGCCTTTACACCTACAGCCGCCCAAGCAACAGTCTTGGCCGCTGTAGCTGCAGCTGAAGCAACTTTGTCGCCAACTGTTGCAATATACGCGCATTGCGTAAAGGCGTCGATCGGAGCGCCGTTCAACTGTTTTCTTAATTCACTAAATTCATCACTTAACAATTCATCCTTTACGCCTGGAGCTAGGGCAATCCCGGATTCACCTTCATACTTTTTGGCCGTCTCCTTTTGCTTTTTCATCATCATAAGAGAAATGAATACGCAAGCCACAACGATAACGGCAAAAATACCAATGTACAACATCATAAAATAAAATTTAGAATGGGTTTATAATTCAATAAAAAGTCCAAAAAGTGAACAACCTATTCAGGTTTCCTCTTTCTGGCACGATCGGCCGCAAAAATTTTGCCAGACTAAAGAATTTTATCCGGGTAGTGAATATTATTTAAAGCTGTCTGGTGCATATCAACCCAAATATCATTGTTTGACTGCTGTATAAGCCAATTTGGAGAGCTTCGCATGTCGGCATCCTCATCATTATTGTAAATGGATGGAAAATCAGACTCTTTGGCCCTAAGCAAAACAACGATCGTACCAGCCATGAGCAAAGGGATATCACCCAAAACGAGATTATAAAAACCATCTTCAAGCAATCCTGGACTAAAACGCTGTAAACTGTCATAACTACGTTCTAATTTGCCAATCAATTTTTCCAGTTCATGCGGATAATGAACCTCAACATAAGACTCAAACAAAGCCGAGCCTTTATTGTAGAATCCCGCTTTCATGAGGTTTAATGCTTCATTTCTATAAACCTGCAACCATCGATCCGAAGCAAGATCATGGTATTGCGCATCCGCCTCTTTACCATCACGTTTCAAGGCCCAAAGCTTAAGCTGCTCAAGCCGCTCCGTTGTTTCCATTCCATTTTTTTCCATAAGGCTATCGCTCCCGCTCTTTAAGTTCCATTTGTAATAGAATATCCCGCTTCTTACCTTCAATTAAAGACAAATTGCCTGCAACAAAAACACCTTTCTGTCCCGAATTTTTGCTAATACCATACACCGACGATTCATCATCAGGATCTGATGCACCTTCATAGCGAAATAAGTAGTCAATTCTGTACTGATCTGCATGAGCCAACAAATCGTCAAATTCAATATTATAATCTATCGTGTAACCTAAGTTGTTTAACTTTTCCAAGGCAACACTTGCAGAGGAGTATCCATGCATTCTTTCCATAGTTGATTGTTCTAAATCCGATCTAAATTCTAATTTTTATTATAAAACGATTGACAAAAGAGTTTTGTTTTCCGCAATTTGAAATAGTTTATTCGAAATCATATTTCTACTTTTGTGCTACCAAACACGATGAAATATGGCAAATCTAGCAGCACCAGCGTATCAGCATACACCTCAACTCGCTTTTCAACGATTACTCGATGTCTTATATACCTTACGGATTGAATGTCCCTGGGATAAAAAACAGACCATGGAATCCCTTCGACATTTGACCATGGAGGAAATGTATGAATTAACCGACGCCATTTTGGAAAAAGATTATCCAGAAATCAAAAAAGAGCTTGGTGACGTCTTGATGCATCTTGTATTCTATGCCCGCATTGCCGAAGAAGACGGACATTTCAACATCGTAGACGTACTCAATGCAATCTGTGATAAATTGATTACGCGCCATCCCCACATCTACGGCGACACCAGTGCTGATACAGAAGATCAAGTCAAATCCAATTGGGAAACAATCAAGCTCAAAGAAGGCAATACATCTGTTCTTTCCGGCGTGCCGAAAGGCCTACCCGCTTTGGTAAAGGCCTATCGTATCCAAGATAAAGTTCGCGGTGTCGGCTTTGACTGGGAAGATAAGAAACAAGTATGGGAAAAAGTAGAGGAAGAGCTTGCCGAATTTAAAGCAGAATTTAATCTGGAGACAGCACTTCCTATGGATCAGGAAAAAGCAGAAGGGGAATTTGGCGACCTCTTATTCTCCTTAATAAATTATGCACGGCATATTGGTATCAATCCTGAAAATGCTCTAGAACGCACCAACAAAAAATTCATTGAGCGATTTACCTATTTAGAACAAAAAGCCGCTGAAAATAAGCAGCTGCTGCAGGAAATGAGTTTAGAAGAAATGGACGTTTATTGGAATGAAGCTAAAAAATTAAAAAAATAAAGCAATTCCTAAAAAGGGAGTCACCGACCGAATTTAATTCGACTTTGTCAAATTTATGCGTAAATTCGCAGGAATATGGAAACAGTTGTTAGCGGTATCAGAAGTACCGGAAAATTACATTTAGGAAATTACTACGGCGCATTGAGCAATTTTGTGAAAATGCAAAACGAATATAATTGCTTTTTTTTCATTGCGGATTTACATTCACTAACGACCCACCCCACTCCTCATGGACTTCAGGGAACGGTTCGCCAAGTTATTGTTGAATATCTAGCTGCAGGAATAGACCCCGAAAAATCGACTATTTACGTTCAATCAGATGTTCCAGAAGTTGCGGAACTCTATCTATACATGAATATGAATGCCTATCTCGGCGAGCTTGAACGTGCTACAGCATTTAAGGATAAAGTTAGAAGCAATCCCGACAATGTTAACGCAGGTTTATTGACCTATCCGGTCTTGATGGCCTGTGATATATTGATTCACCATGGCACAAAAGTTCCAGTAGGAAAAGATCAGGAACAACATTTGGAGATGACGCGGACTTTTGGCAATCGCTTCAATCGCTTATACAACGTAGATTATTTTAAAGAAGCATTTGCATTCTCCTATTCCGACAAATTGGTGAAAGTTCCCGGACTTGCAGGCCAGGGAAAAATGGGTAAATCCAATGGTGAGGCAGATTGTATTTATCTATCGGATAGTGAAACCGTAATTCGTAAAAAGGTGATGCGTGCTGTATCCGATTCTGGCCCAACTGAGATGAACCAGCCTAAGCCTGAAGCTATCCAAAATCTTTTTGATTTAATGAAGGTCGTATCTACTGCAGATACGTTACAGCATTTTGATGAACTCTATAACAAATGTGAAATTCGTTATGGTGATTTCAAAAAACAATTGGCAGAAGATATGGTACTTGCAACCAACGATGTACGCTCCCGTATTGAGGATATATCAAACGATGATGCATACATTGCTAAAGTTGCAAAAATGGGCGCTGAAAAAGCAAGCGAATCTGCGCACAAGACACTGAAAGAGGTTCGTGAGATTATTGGTATTAAAAGATTTTATTAAGCTAGAAATAATATGCACATCGCTATCGTTGGAAATATAGGTGCCGGCAAAACAACGTTGACCGAAATGTTGGCCAGTCACTTTAAATTTGAACCTCAGTTTGAAGCTGTAGACAACAATCCTTATCTGGAAGATTTTTATTCGGACATGAAACGCTGGGCATTCAATCTTCAGATTTTTTTCCTCAACAGTCGCTTTAGACATATTGTAAAATTGCAGGAAACTGGCATTGATATGATTCAGGATCGTACCATTTATGAAGATGCTTATATCTTTGCCGAAAACTTGTATGT
>NZ_DKSP01000236.1:0-3115 GCF_002472745.1 Sphingobacterium sp. UBA7253
ATTGGATAGACCGACCCTTTGCAGGAAGTCATTTTTCAAATTGTAGGTTAAGATGATATCTCTCAGCCGAATGTAGTTTGCTTTACGTACATATCTGTCTCCGTATGTATACCCATCCCGCGCGGAATACATAAAGTCCTCAGGAGTTCCATACTCAGGGAGTCCCGGTATTGCAGTAACAAGCTCGTCTCCTGGCTTTTTCCAGTAGTTTGAAGAGCCTTTTATTGCATTTCCGCTCTGTAGTTCATCAGGATTGGGCTGTTGGACTCTCATAACATGGCCACCGTAATACATAAAAAGAAAAGACAAATCGAAAGAACCTACAGAAAACTGATTATTGAGACCGATCACATACTTGGGATTTGTTGTGCCACTGTAGACCAGATCATCAAAATCGACATCAATGACGGCATCGTCGTATGTATTTAAAACTAACACATTACCGTTTCTATCGTAAACTCCAGGGTGTCCTAAATTATTCAGTCCAGCGTATCTATAACTGAATAGTGCATTCATTGGATAACCTTTCTGTAGGTCTGTGCCTGATACGATATCCAGGGATGAAGTTTTATCTTTTGCCTGTACTTCAATAACCTTATTTTTATTGAAGGATGCAGTTGCACTTGTTCGCCATTTGAAGATGCCCTTATCAATATTTACGCTAGTGAGTAATATTTCAAGACCTTTATTCTCAATAGAAGCCGTATTAGCACTATATTGGTTAAATCCTAATGTTGGATCTGCGGACATCGTACCAAATACATCTTTTGTTCTTTTATAATAAAGGTCTACAGAACCTGATATTCTATTTTTTAATAATCCATAATCTAACCCCAGATTGTAGTTAGTTGTTGTTTCCCAGCGGATGGATTGGTTTTCAGGTGATAGTACATCATAAAAGACCTCTGAAGTGTTAAACCTATTATTAAGTCCGGATGTTAGGATCAGGAAAGGTCCGTTAAAGCTACTTGGAACATTGCCGTTAAAGCCGGAGGCGGCCCGAATCTGTAATGAATTGATCCAGGAAACAGATTTAATAAATTCCTCTTCGCCCATACGCCAATTCATTCCTAATGACCAAAGCGGTTTGTTTTTATACTTATCGTCTACTCCGAACAGATTAGACTGGTCTATACGGATACTTCCAGTAGCGATATATTTATGCTTGAACATATAAGTTCCTTGTCCATAAAATGAACGGAACCTTCTGTCGCTATATTTTTCTCCAAAATAGTCATTGCTATTAAAACTTGATCCGTAGTCTCCGACTTCTTTGAAGGCTGGTTTTATCCTTGAATTAAGCACCTGAAGATTGACAGGTGTATTGATAAGAGACTGGTCATCGTAACCAAAGAATGTTGTTTTAAATGATTCAGCTTTTACTTGCCTTTGTTCAATACCAATGATTCCCGAAATACTATGTTTTTTATCTTTTGTTTCGTAATTGAGATTTGCCTGAGCACGTAGGGTGTAAGCTGTATTTTTAAGTGTTTCTTTTGTCAGAAAATTTCCTTGAGGCAGGTCAGTGAATAAAGGGGTTCCATTTGCTGGATCTTTTTTTGCCTTAGTATTTACCAGATACCTTACTCTATAAGAATCTTCTGTTTTAAGCAGGTCGTTCACACCCTGTTCATTTTCAATAGCGCCGCCAAGATCGATATTTAGCCACTCAGTAATTTTGGCATTAAGGCGGCCTTGTGCCCTGAAAGAATTGAGTGATGTCTTTTGAGTCGTAGCGGACAATTCTCCGAATGGGTAATAAAGCTGGTCATACAAACCTAGGGATTTGGCTCTCTCGTTATAATCTTTATTTATTACATAAAATTTTTCTCTGAATTCACCAAAAGTAGCCGGAAGTGCATTACCATTTTCGTCGACAATCCTTTCAAAGGGGAGGAGGTCACTATAATCTGGTGTAGTGCCATTTTTTACTCTGTTATTTGAATAAATTCCTTTAAAATCAAATGAAATATTCTTGTTGAACTTGTAAGTGTTGGCAACATTTAAAATGGTTTTTTTATTATCTGTACCTACTTTCTGAGCTCTTTCTCCGATATGGTTGACACCAATTAGATATGTGCTTTTTTCCGTACCTCCGCTGATATCAAAATTGATGTTATTGACAAGTCTACGTCTATAAAATAACCGTTTATACTCCGCAAGATTGTTGTAAGAAGCTATAGCGCCAATTTTCTCCTCTGCAAGCTTGTTATCTATAAGGCCATCTTTAAGATCGAATAGTATACTTGTAACTGGGTCAATTGGGTTATAATCTGAGTAAAAATATCTTTCGTCACCGCCTGTACTGACCATATCACGCTGTAAGTCTACGAATTCCTTTGTATCGAGATAGCGCATATAATCGAAATCGGGCTTTGAATCAAAAGCAAAAGTGTTTCTAAAAGTGAATGTTGGTTTACCGGATTTTCCCCTTCTGGTTTCTATAACAATAACACCGTTTGATGCCTGTACACCGTAAATTGAAGCTGCTGCTGCATCCCTTAACACGCTCACTGATATGATATCATTTGGGTTTATGGAGTTTATGTCGATTT
Source organism: Sphingobacterium sp. UBA7253 (assembly GCF_002472745.1). Lineage (NCBI taxonomy): Bacteria > Pseudomonadati > Bacteroidota > Sphingobacteriia > Sphingobacteriales > Sphingobacteriaceae > Sphingobacterium > Sphingobacterium sp. UBA7253. Next base: position 2,556 of record NZ_DKSP01000236.1, read on the forward strand.
CAGTAGGAAAACCATCCAACACGATAAGTGGTTTTTTTACTGCGTCAAAAGTACTGACACCACGAATGGAAAGTTCTCCAGAAATACTATTGTAGACTAGTCCTGGGACTTTTCCTTCCAGATTTTCTAGAAAGTTACCGGTTACGGCTACCCGCTGTTGGTAGTCCTTTTCGCTTAATGTGGAGGCGGCACCCGTAAGCTGTTCTTTCTTGATCTTCTGGTAACCCGTCGAAATTACACTCACTTCGGCCAACTGATTATCCAATTTGGCCATCTTAATCTCCATAAATTCATCACCTGGCCTGACAATACAGTCCTTATAGCCGATATATGAAATTACAAGTTCTGTTACTTTATCCGATGCGGGTATAGAGAAATGACCATTCTCGTCTGTAAAAAATACTCTTGGCTGGCCCTTTACTTTAATGCTGGCTCCAGATAGAGGCGATCTATCTTCGGTGATAACCCTTCCAACAATATTTCGCTGCTTATTTTCTAATTGTTTAATAACAACTATTCTGTTTTTGATATCGTAAGTGAGGGACTTTCCATTTAGCGAA
>NZ_DKSP01000129.1:0-3053 GCF_002472745.1 Sphingobacterium sp. UBA7253
CGTTTAGGACGCAAGTGATATCTAATAAACTATTTAGTTCATCCGCAAGTTGGATTTGCACTAGTTCCCTTAATTTTGGTCCCAACAAGCATTAAAATCAAGGTTAGTATTGACATCTCCTTATAGCGGATTGACAGAAATGAATCTGCACATTTTGAAGACTATCCTTAACAGATAACTTCCTTTCCAATTGTCCTCTTTTTTATCGTATTGAAGTAGCTAGGTTTCTGGAGAGATTTTCTCTCCTTTATCGGTTGAATGTTCACCAAGCGTAATCGTGATCTCTGAAGGAAGTGCGGGAATAATTTTGGCATAGGCTTTTTCGCCACCAAGGAATTCGATTATTGCTGACATCGCCTTGTAACCAATTCCCGGCTGAATAAGAACTCAGCTATGCCGCCATAATGAATCTCGGTGCCATGAAAAATAATACCATTCAGCAATAAAATTGTTTAAATCTGTAAAATACGCTACCCAGTGGATTTCGTTATTTTTTTTGCGTTTTTTGTAGGTTGAATACCGTCCCGGCTGGGTCAGTAATCCAATGCATATTTTCCGGTAATTCTTCAATTTCATCACAGGTTTCCACCCCGTTGGATAGTAAATATGCTGTCGCCATTTCTACGTCAGGAACCATAAGCTGTAACCAAGTTTCAGAATGTGTGTAATTGTCCACACAGTCAAGCCATATAATATTATTGCCGAATTTTACTTCACATGTCCTCGACACAGTTGGGTTGTTAATCGGCTTTTCCTCCACGTTAAACTTTAAAACATCCCTATAAAAAACGACTGTCTTTTCATATTTGCTTTTGGGAATTTTTAGGGCAATATTAATTCCTGCCTCAAATTTTGTGTTCATATTTTGTGACTTTAGGTACTATACAAAGTAATCAAAATGCTAAATCAATACTCTTATCTTATGGCAAGATTTGCACATTTTATACTGAACATTATCATTTTATTCTTTTTTAGTCGAAATGGCTTTTTATCTTTCCTTTTTTATAAATTTAAAAGATAATAAAAGGCTGTTGCTTAGGTTCTTGAAAGATTGAAGGATTTCTAATCCGCGGCTATCGCCAATACGCGACCCGTTGGCTGTAATTTTAAACCAAAGCTCAACCAAAATAAATAATATCTTCACAATTTAAATCTAAAAAACTATGGGACATTATTATAATTACGTCAATGTGCTTTCTTTAACAGAAAGAGAGTTTAGTGATAAATCAACCAAGAAGTTGATTTAAAGAATCTAGAAAATTTACTAAATCGAATTCTGATGAAATAGAATAGTATTGCCAAAAGCGGGGAGGACTTGGGGGCAGAAACTTTTCGGCTCTAAAAGAACTTATGTCGTAGCTTGACATGTTGGTGCTGCGAAAGGGCCGTCTTCACCAAGCTGCCGAACCGTTACAAGCAACCGTGAAAATGACGTCAAACAAATAACAGGACTGAAATGAAACTTTCACATAAATTAGAAAATATACTGACAAAGATCACTGAAAAGAACACGAAACTTGGAGACTTACGAATTGTTGCCAAGGATATTAAAAAAGACCACGAATTGGCAATGGAACTTTGGTCATCCAAGCTTTTTTTTGCTCGTCAATTGGCAATCTTGATTATGGACAAGAAACTTTTAACCGAAGAAGTGATTGATCAATTAATTGCGGACATTAAGCAACATAACGAAAACGAGAAACTTCAAATGATTGATTGGCTCATGGCGAACCAACTAACAAAAGACAAAAAGACAATTGCTTTAATAGAAAGTTGGGCAGATAACCAGTCCTCGCTAAAAAGACGAATTTATTGGTATTTTCAAGGCCGTTTGCGCTGGACTGGACAACCACAACCCAACAGCGAAGAATTACTTACTAAAATTGAAAGTAAAATTGAAAAAGAAGAGCCGGAAGTGCAATGGGCAATGAATTTCACAACAGGTTGGATTGGAGTTTATGAAAAAAAATATCGAAATCGTTGTATAGCACTTGGCGAAAAAACTGGACTTTATAAAGGGAAAATGGTTTCAAAAGGTTGTACACCTGAATATTTACCAGAATTTATTGTCATTGAAAGCGATAAACGAAAGCTATAAAAGCATTATTTTTCGAATATCCACAACTGACTGACCAAAAGCCTGTGATAATAGGCCTATTAGTAGAATACATATAAATGATAGCTTACAAATCGAGAAAATCCCCATTGTATTAATATATAGCTCAGTATCTAAATTACACATCTATTTTTTATAAAAAATGATTATCTAACTCTTTGTGAATTATGATCTAGTTTAAAAAAAGGGAATTCACTGTTTAACAATGTTAGACTGTAAAACTGAATTTCTTATAAGCATAAAAAGTTGATTAATGTCCAGGTTAGGGGATAAAACCGATTGGACATAATTTGTACATCGCTTTGCTTCCCCAAGAAAAGTTTGATGTACAATGAGTAAAACGACCGTGTCGGGATAAAAATAATTTACAAACGAAAAGAAAAGTGCTGTGTCTTTAAATACGAGGCGATAATCTATCAACAGCAATTCTGGCCTTTCATTGATGTAAGAATTGCTGCTGATAGAATCAATAGAAGTTGCTTCAAGTACAATATTTGCGGGACTTTGTATATGCTCAGAAAAAAGTATACGGTAGGCGAACAGTAGCTTTCTCAAATTCGTAATAATACCAATATTGATTTTTTCCATATCTAACGATATTATTGTTATTTACAAGCTTTCTACTTATCGCTACCGATATATTGACACCTTTAAAATTGAGGTATACGTTGATTTAGGGATAGCATGTCAGATTGTGCTGAAAAGCATTTTCTCCCTTTTTCGGCTTCTTTATCACTTACAGTTTTTCGAAGTGATTGGCTCGAGAACCTATTTTTGTTTTTGGTATAGCATATTTCGATTCCTTCCGAGATACAATAATCCTTTCCTGAAAAATCGACCAATTTATATTCTTCACCTATAAAATACTTGTGAATGGGCAGCGACTGAAGCATATCCGTGATGTCTTTATCCGATTCAAAAGGAATAATTTCATCAA
>NZ_DKSP01000129.1:3086-3788 GCF_002472745.1 Sphingobacterium sp. UBA7253
CATCAACAAATTGACAACCCTCCAATTTGATAAACCGTTCAACCATTGTTTGTGCTGCATCTTGGGATTCAGCATTCTGTATGTTTGAATCGGTTTTAAGTCCTACAACCAAATAATCACATTTGCTCTTAGCTTCCTGTAGTGCAACAATATGGCCCACATGTAACATGTCGAATACGCCGAAAATAATACCTACGTTCATATATTCATTATTAGTTTATGCATTTATACGTTTTAAGGCGTAGTTAACTCCCTCATTTATGTTCACGACAGAACCCGGACTGACTCTTTCTTTCGATGCAATTATTCGGCGTAAAGAAGAACTCGAAAACCTGTTTTCCCGTCTATTGAAATACAATTCTATTCCTTTTTCTTCGCAATATTGCCTTCCTGTAAATGCTTTATCCATATATTCATCGCCTAAAATCCGCACATGTATTTTGAACGAACGTAGTACATCTTCCAGATCCTGTTCTGTTGCATATGGAATAATCATATCTACATGTTTACATGCCTTTAATTGCATATAGCGTTCAAATACAGATTGTGTTGGTTTGTTTTTCTCTGGACGATCAAGTGTTGGATCGGTTTGTAGGCCGCAGATCAGAAAGTCGCAATGTTCTTTGGCATCTTCGAGCATTTTAATGTGACCTGCATGGAGCAGATCAAAAGCAGAAAACGTAATTCCTATTTTTTTCATTT
>NZ_DKSP01000129.1:3955-31888 GCF_002472745.1 Sphingobacterium sp. UBA7253
AAAGATTCGTTTTAATTTTAAATTATTTTTTTTCTGCAGTATTTTCAGATTTCTTAGACCTTTTTCCATCTCTCTTTTTTGAAATTCGTATGAACTAAAATTGCTGGCCGACGTTCTGATCTAAAATGAAATTCAGCGAGCCATGCAGATGAATAGAAATGTATCTATAAATACACCAAAGACTACTTACAGAATTCAGTTTCACAAAGAATTTAACTTTTCCGACTTCAAAAGAATCATTCCTTACTTAAGAGACCTGGGCATCGATACAATTTATGCTGCACCTATTTTTCAGTCAACACCAGGGAGTATGCATGGTTATGACGGCACAAATTTGAATAAAATAAATAGTGAACTTGGTACGCTGGACGAGCTGAGATCCATTAAAAAAGAGTTAAGTGAATATCATATCAAATGGTTACAGGATATTGTTCCTAACCATATGGCGTTTCATCCCTCGAATGAATGGCTAATGAATCTGCTCGAATTTGGACAGACATCAAAATTTAGCCATTTTTTTGATACCTGCTATAGTTCCAATTTATTCGAGAAAGGAAAGTTAATGGTGCCTATCTTGTCTAAGACTTTAGACGAAGCGATTTCAAACCATGAAATTGCTGTCGTTTTCTCAGACGATAGTCTTCGGCTTTCTTATCAGGAAAACCTTTATCCACTTTCCCCTGAATCCTATTTTTTCGTCCTTAATGATTATTTAAAAGAGAGCCAATCGGATTTTAGTGGACTTCTGGTTCAAATAAATACGGTTCAAGCTAATGGAGATGTCGAGGAATGGAGACAGCTGCGTGTCCATATTTTTAAGAACCTTTCTAATGAGAAATTAAAGCATGTCCTTGATCAATTTAATAATAATCTGGAAAGTATTCACGAACTGGTAGCTAGTCAGATTTATGAGCTTTGTCCTTGGTGGTTTACAAATCAACGTATAAATTTTAGACGTTTTTTTACGGTCAATGAATTGATTTGTTTAAATGTACAAGACAAACATGTATTTGAGCAGTCTCATAAGCTGATAAAAAAACTTGTCGATGAAGAACTGTTTGATGGATTAAGGATTGATCATATTGATGGACTTTATAAACCTACTGACTATTTATTTAATTTGAGGAAATTAATCGGTCCACAAACTTATATCGTTGCTGAAAAAATACTTGAACAGAGGGAGAAACTTCCACTCGAATGGCCTATACAGGGAACAACAGGCTACGATTTTTTGTCGGTTTCCAATAATGTTTGCTCCTGTAAATCGGGAAAGAAAATATTGGATAAGTATTATAGAAAAGTCATTGGAGAAAATCTATCCATTAAAAAACAACAGTATATAAAAAAGAGCATAATTCTCGATGAATACATGCAGGGCGAGCTTAATAACCTGGCCCGGTCATTGGCATCACTTTTAGCCGTTAAAAGTCCGAATAAGCTAGGGCCTTTAAAAGATATTCTAACCTCTTTTCTAGGATTTTTCCCTGTTTATCGATTATATGACGAAAGCTTTCCACTGGTGGCAAACAATTTTGATCTGCTGTCTTCTCTTTTTAAAAAGTTGACCCGAAAGCCCGAGCTCGATCAAAAGCTGGTTAATCAATTTCGAGAACTGTTTGAGCAAGCACAGGCAGATTCAAAATCGCTGAGCCATACTGTTGTGGCTGATTTTTTTCTCCGATGTATGCAGTTGGCGGGCCCAGTAATGGCTAAGGGTGTGGAAGATACGTTAATGTATACATACAACCGTTTTATAGGACACAATGAAGTCGGCGATCATCCGGATAACTGGGGGCTAAGTAAAAAGAAATTCCACAGATTAATGCAGGAAAGGCAAAAATTTTGGCCACTGTCCATCAATGCAAGTTCTACACACGATACCAAACGTGGTGAGGATTCGCGAAGTCGCTTATTAGTCCTCACTGCTATGGCTCAGAAATGGGTTAAACAGGTTCAGATCTGGCAAGATGTGGTTTGGAATGAATATCGAAAAGACCTCCCACATCCGAATGATGAATATTTTATTTATCAGTCGCTGGTAGCCTCATATCCAATGGAAAAACAGCATGGAGAAGCATATGACGTATTTGAAAAACGTTTTTTGGACTACATGGTTAAATATCTACGCGAAGGGAAAGAGCGCTCGAGCTGGGAAAATCCAAATTTAACCTATGAAGACGCTGTTCGGGAATTTGCCTCTTTTTTGCTTGATAAAGATCGTCCATTTTTTACGAGCTTTTATCAATTTATTGAAGCGGTAGCTGATTTCGGGATTTTAAACTCGCTTACACAGCAAATCTTGAAATTTACTTGTCCCGGTGTACCTGATATTTACCAGGGGTCGGAACTCTGGAACCATAGTTTTGTTGATCCCGACAATCGACGACCGATAGATTATCAATTAAGTGAAAATCTGCTGAAGGCTATTGAAAATATGCCCAACGACAGTCGAATTAGACAATTATGGCAAAATAGATACGATGGGACAATTAAGCTATGGTTAGTTAGGGAATTGGTAAAACTCAGAAAGCATGATGCTGCACTTGCATCAGATAGCAGTTATATTCCATTAAAAGTAAGCGGTCGTTATCGTAAACATATTTTGGCATTCGCGCGTAGATCTGGCGATGATTGGATGATCGTAGTACTTCCGCTACACTTGGCTGCTATCGGTAAAATCTCCAAATTCGTACCTGGCTCATTTGACTGGGCAGATACGAGCGTTCATCTTTCCGTAAATCATTCCGTGACCTGGCATCACATGCTATTTGACATAGTGGGCGAAGGCACAGAAATTTCAGTGAATGCCATTTTTAGGGATCTTCCAATGGCTATTTTAAAATACAAAAGTGCCCCACCTAAGCGTAGTGCGGGTGTTTTGATGCATATCAGCTCATTGCCATCATCCTATGGAATTGGTGATTTGGGATCCGGAGCTCGTCGTTTTGTTAAACAGCTGCATTATAGCGGCCAAAGCTGGTGGCAGGTACTTCCTTTAGGGCCGACAGATGTTGAGCAAAACCATTCTCCTTACAGCACCCTAAGTAGTAGAGCAGGTAATCCGTTATTCATCGATTTAAACGAATTACTAGAATTTGGCTTATTGGAAAGAGGGGAACTAAAGACTTTAAAAAGAAATAGTTCTAAAACAATAGACTTTGCTGCTATAGTGTTCACAAAATACAAACTTTTGGAGAAGGCATTTAATAGTCTTTCTGTTCAACATGCGCTTGATTTCTCCGAATTTGTAGACCGTGAATCTTCGTGGCTTAAGGATTATGCGCTTTTCAAAGTTCTAAAAAACAGACATGGGAATCGTCCTTGGTACGATTGGCCAACACAATACAAACATCGCGACAGCGCCGCACTTAACGATTTTGCAATTGAATTCGCAGATGAATTGCGAAAGGAAAAATGGTTTCAATACCTATTTTTCAGACAATGGGATGCCATAAGAAAGTACGCATACGATTATGGCATAAGATTTATCGGTGATATCCCATTTTATGTTGCCTATGATTCTGCCGATGTTTGGGCCAATCCGCACTATTTTTCCATAGGAGCAAATGGTATTATTAAAAATGTTGCTGGGGTTCCGCCTGATTACTTTAATGCAGCGGGGCAATTATGGGGAATGCCGACTTATCATTGGGGATCGCTCAAAAAAGATGGCTACAAATGGTGGATTGAGCGACTGTCACACAATTGCGCGCTGTTTGATAGGTTACGGCTCGATCATTTTAGGGCATTTTCTTCCTATTGGGAAGTTCCCTTTGAAGAAACTTCCGCCAAGAATGGACGTTGGTCAACAGGTCCTGGTTCGGATTTTTTTGATCAAGTAAAAGTTCATTTAGATGACATGCCTTTTATCGCTGAAAATCTTGGAGATATCGATGCGAAGGTATATGATCTGCGCGATCAATACAACTTTCCGGGCATGGCGGTTTTACAGTTCGCTTTTGATAACGATATGGCACATTCACCACATATTCCACATCATTATTGCAGAAATTCTGTTGCCTATCCTGGAACACACGATAATAATACGACACTTTCTTGGTATGGTGAAGATCTTAAATCATCGAGTAAAATAAATATCAATACCTATTTTGGACAAATTGTTGACAGTGGAAATGTAAATGAGGTCCTCATACGATCACTTTACGCTTCTGTCGCAGATACAGTCATTGTTGCGATGCAAGATATCCTCAATCTTGATGGATCGTGTCGTATGAACCGACCTGCCAGTACGACCGGAAATTGGCTGTGGCGCATGCAGAAAAGGGCTTTTTCTCCAAAACTTCAGGCGAGATTAAATGATTATACAAAATTATACAACCGTTAAACATAAAGATGGAAACAAAAATCAATACTGGAAGCCCTTATCCTTTAGGCGCAACTTACGATGGAGAAGGGGTTAACTTTGCCCTTTTCTCCGAAAATGCCGAAGCTGTCGAACTTTATCTCTATGATAGTTCGAACCAACAAGAAATCGAGAAATTTAAAATAACGGAGAAGACGCATCAAGTTTGGCATATTTATGTTTCGGGAATTAAACCAGGACAACTATACGGTTATCGTGTGCATGGTCCTTACGATCCGGCCCAGGGGCATCGTTTTAACCCGCATAAATTACTGATTGATCCCTATGCAAAAGCAATTTCGGGTGTCGTACAATGGAATGATGCTTTATTTGCGTACAATATAGGAGAGGACGATTTGAGTTTGGATACAACTGATAGCGCTCCTTTCGTCCCGAAATCCGTAGTTATAGACGGTCATTTTGATTGGGGGGACGACCATCCTCCGCGTATACCGATGCACCAAAGTGTGATTTATGAAACACATGTAAAAGGTTTTACAGCAACTCATCCGGAGATTCCCGAAGAAATAAGAGGAACATACGCTGCCTTGGCGCATCCTGTCACCATAAATTACTTAAAGGAATTGGGGATCACTGCAATAGAATTATTGCCTATACACCATTTTATTACAGACCGTCACCTACAGGATAAAGGACTAACTAACTATTGGGGATATAACAGTGTTGGTTTTTTTGCCCCTGATGTACGCTACTCTGCTTCAGGTACCCATGGAGAACAGGTCGTGGAATTCAAGGAAATGGTAAAGGCACTTCATGGGGCAGGGATAGAAGTTATCCTTGATGTCGTTTACAATCATACTGGAGAAGGAAATGAAATGGGGCCAACACTCTCTTTTAGAGGAATTGACAATGCTTCATATTATCGTTTGGCTGAAGATCCACGTTATTATATGGATTTTACTGGAACAGGCAATACATTGAATACCCGCCAGCCTAACGTACTACGGTTGATCATGGATAGTTTACGCTATTGGGTGCAGGAAATGCACGTTGATGGATTCCGTTTTGATCTGGCATCAGCATTAGCGCGGGAGCTCCATGACGTAGATAAATTGAGCTCTTTCTTTGACGTTATCCATCAGGATCCCGTGATCTCACAGGTTAAACTAATTGCCGAACCATGGGATATTGGAGAAGGAGGGTATCAGGTCGGCGAGTTCCCCGCCGGTTGGGCCGAATGGAATGGAAAGTATCGTGACTGTATCCGCGATTATTGGATCGGAGCGGACAGTATGATCGCTGAATTTGCTAATCGCCTGACTGGATCGTCCGATTTATACCGGGGAGACAATCGTACACCTTCCGCCAGTATAAATTTCATTACTGCTCATGACGGATTTACGCTCCACGATCTGGTATCGTACAACGAAAAGCACAATGAAGCTAATGGTGAGGATAATAAAGATGGAGAAAGCCACAACCGCTCCTGGAACTGTGGGGCAGAAGGACCTACAGATGATTCTACGGTAAATAACCTAAGAGAAAAACAAAAAAGAAACATGCTCGTCACATTATTTCTTTCCCAGGGAGTACCTATGCTTGTCGCTGGCGATGAACATGGGCGAACACAGCAGGGCAATAATAACGCCTATTGTCAGGACAATGAGATTTCATGGCTCAACTGGGACAATGTGGACGTATCTTTATTGGACTTCACTAAAAAATTGATCCATTTTAGGCGAGAACATCCGGTATTCTGTCGTCGCAAATGGTTTCAAGGATTGCCTATCCGCGGTACAGGTGTTGAAGATATCGCATGGTTTCTTCCAGATGCATCTGAGATGGATGATCATCACTGGCAGGAAGACTATGCGCGCTCACTCGCTGTGTTTTTAAACGGTGCGGGAATTAGATCAGTAGATACCGATGGAAAGAAAATCGTGGATGCTAATTTTTACCTGTTATTTAATGCGTATTGGGAAGATGTAACCTACACGCTCCCCGGTGAAAATTATGGGGCTGGTTGGTTTAAGATCTTAGATACGAATAATGATACGATAGAAAGCTTTGGAAACTATTCAGCAGGAGATGCTATTTTAGTGCCCTCACGTTCTATACTTTTATTTCAGTCACAATAAAGTGGGGATATATATGAGCAAGACAGGAATTCAACAATTGGGTATTCGTCGCAATGGTGACCTTTGGCAGATTCGCGTATGGGCTCCAATGGCAAAGAATGTGCTTTGCCGATTTTATCAAAAAGATATGGAGATCGCGCTTAAGCCCCAACAATATGGTTATTGGTACGCGGAGACTGATTTGTTAACAGCTGGAGATTTATACTGGATCAGTGTCGATGGCAACGAATTGCCGGATCCGATTTCGCTCTCCCAGCCAGAAGGTGTACATGGTCCCTCAAAAGTCGTTGATCTTACTTTTTCTTGGACCGATAATGACTATCGGCCTCCAGCATTGTCTGATTTTATTATTTACGAGCTTCATGTAGGAACATTTACCTCATCCCATGATTTTGATGGTGTTATCAAAAAGATTCCCTATCTGAAAGATTTGGGGATCACTGCTATTGAAATTATGCCTGTTGCACAGTTTCCTGGTGAAAGAAATTGGGGCTACGATGGTGTTTTTCCTTTTGCAGTGCAGCATTCCTATGGTGGCGCTTCGGAATTTCAAAGGCTTGTGAATTCCTGTCATGAGGCCAATATTGCGGTAATTTTGGATGTTGTCTATAATCACCTCGGGCCAGAGGGAAACTATTTCTCGAATTATGGCCCATATTTTACCGACAAATACCATACGCCCTGGGGTAATGCGCTGAATTATGACGATAGCTATTGTCATGGACAGCGGGATTTGGTACTGAACAATGTACGCATGTGGTTTGAAGACTTTCATATCGATGCGCTGCGTTTGGATGCGGTACATGCAATCAAGGATTTTAACGCTGTTCATATCCTTCAGCAAATTCGTAAGGAAACGGATGAAATTATTGCTAAATCCGAAAAAAGCCATTTTCTTTTTATTGAATGCGATCTCAACGATAGACGATTTTTAGACCCATTAGCGAAAAATGGTTTCGGGATGGACGCACAATGGCTAGATGAATTTCACCACTCTTTAAGAGTAAGCGTGGGCGAACCCAAAAAAGGGTACTATGAGGAATTTAGTGGATTGGCCGATCTCGCAAAAGCTTATGAAAAAGCATATGTATTCGATGGTAACTATTCTCCCCATCGGGAAAAATTCTTTGGAACGGACACTCTCGGTATCAAAGGGGATCATTTTATAGTTTTCTGCCAGAATCATGATCAAGTCGGCAATAGGATGATGGGCGATCGCGCGGCTTCACTCTATCCTGTAGAAACAACGCGACTTATGGCCTTTGCCGTGTTCATATCCCCGTATCTTCCTTTACTATTCATGGGAGAAGAATGGGGTACAGAAAGAGCTTTTCCCTATTTTACCAGTCATAGTGACCCCAAACTTGTAGAGCAGGTGAGACAGGGAAGAAAAAAAGAGTTTGAAGATTTTTTTGAAGATTCAGAATTTCTCGATCCGCAGGACGAGACGATATTTAGGAATACCGTTTTGAATTGGGACGAACAGGATAGCGAGGTCCATCAGAAACATTTATCTTATTATAGATCCCTGATAGCATTCCGTAAAACCAATCCTGTGCTGAAAAATATACAGCGCGATGAAATGACGGCCAAATGCCTCCCGGAGCAAAAAGTACTTATCTTAGCGATGAAGAAAAGCGATAGTTCTTTATTTGCAATGATGAATTTTTCTGCCACTGTACAACAGGTAACGCTGCCTGAAGATCTGCAATGGAAAATTATATTTAATACGAATGAAATGGATGCCGCGGTTTTGTCAGATACTGATTATGCTCAAATCACTGTCGCATCGCTAAAGCCTTGGTCAGGTCAGGTCTATATTTCTATCTAGATGTATGGTATATAAAAATTTTTATATACCATACATCAGATTTTTATCTCTCGTTAAGCAGCCCCTCGGATGACACGTAACAGAACGACAATAATGGCGATAACTAATAAAACGTGAATTATATTACCTGTAGCATAACCTCCAAAGAAACTAAACGCCCAAATAATGACTAAAATAACAGCAATGATATATAATAAATTTCCCATAATATATTTGTTTTTGCAGTAGAACAGCCTTCGATGGATTATGGTTTGAATGGATAAAATTTAAACGTTAGTTGTTCGTTATCAATCGTCAGTTGTTAGTTATTAATAAGGTGTACAGTTGTCAGCGGCCGACTACCAAACTGGTTTGCAAATAACACTTTAGAATCAACGTATTTATAACATTTCCCATATATAAATACCCTATTGTCTTTTTTTATTATTTGCTTATTTTTTTATCTGTATTTAAAATTAAGGGCAAAAATCCATTAAAATTTGCTTAATAGGCTTTGTAAATAAGGACAACGTATTTTTACCGCTAACGATGCAATTTATTTTACGGGCAAATTGGCCCTCAAAATTAGCACTCTTCTTGTTATCCTTTTCTTGTAAAATCATTTTAAACAATCAGTTGAATAAAGAAAGAGGATAAGTTATGAACAACCACAATTTAAATGTACTCATCAACGAAAAAAGAAGTTTACTTCATCATTTTGCTGCTAAATTTACTGCTGATCCGGATGAAAAGGAAGACCTGATCCAAGAAACTTGGATACGCGCATTGAAGTCCATAGACAATTTTGTTCAGCATCCGAAGCTAATGAGCTGGTTATATGTAATTATGAAACATACTTACATCAATAAGTATAGAAAAGCAAAGCGTACCACCGAAATTCAAGATCAATATGTGGTCTTGGAAAGTACAAATACAATAGAACTCAACAAAGGGATCAATAAGTTTATGGCCGAAGATATCGAACGGGCGATGAACAGCTTAACGGCGGAAAACTATGAAATTTTTCGTTTGTTTTTAGATGGTTATAAATACCATGAAATTGCATCCTATTTTGATATGCCAGAAGGTACAATAAAAACTCGAATCCATATGGTAAGAAAAAAGCTGCAAAAACAGCTTAAGGTCTACCGGTTAAATTGACAATCCCTACAAATAAAACAAGAGCTAACGTTTCAGTTTAGTTTGATATTTGCGAAAGGCTGACCTTTTAAGGTCAGCCTTTCTTTCGTATACTTTCAAAACAATAGTCCTTTGCGGAAATCGTATGTTCATCAACTGAACATGATTGCACTCCGACGAAGGTTCATCCTGGCTGCAGCTTTTCAACTATTTTCCAATTGTCCTCTTTTTTATCATAGCGAAGTAGCCAGGTTTCCTGGGGGACTTTCTCTTCCTTCCCGGTTGAATGTTCACCCACCGTAATCGTGATCTCTAAAGGAAGAGCATGCATAATTTCGGCATAGGCTTTTTCGCCGCCAAGGAATTCGATAATTGCTGGCATCGCATTATAACCAATTTCCGGGCTGAATAAGAACTCAGCTATGCCGCCATAATGAATCTCAGTACCATGAAAAATAATACCATTCATAATCTTACAAATTGAAAGTTAAAGTTATAGTGATCTTATCTCAGGTCATAAATTTTGGAATTTTGATCTGCGATAATTCTAACAGTCGTATGCCATTTTTGTTTTTTTAGCAATCCAATAATTTATTTTACAAAAGCAATCTATTTGTTTTTGAGACGTGTTATATCAGTAATTAAAAGCAGGAGCTTGAGGGTGAAATAGAAAAATTTTCAGGCAAAAAGGATTCAAAAAAATAATATATTCATCATGAACGTAAAAAGAATATTTGGAACTATTCTCACAGTATTGGGTATTGTAGGACTAATCTATACCGGCTATGAACTGATCATGAAAAGTAATGCCTATACGAATTTGGCAGTAGTCGGCATTTTGGCGCTTATTTTCTTCTCATCAGGAATAAGTCTTGTGAAGAACACTAAAGACGAGTCTTAAAGGCGGTTCATTTTGGCAAGTCTAATTTTCGGCGTTTGCTAAACATTAATGAAGGTCGGATTATCAAGTCCGACCTTCATACATGAATTTTACTTAATATAGTTGAGAATATATATAACAACTATATACCTCGCATTGTTTTCGTAAAAAGCCTTTAGCTGTTGGCCAAGGTTTTTGCTGTATTTCAACTATTCTTGGACAGCCTTGTCGTTTACGAAACCGCCTGCTATCCCTGTTAATGCTTCGTCGGTATCCTTCTCATTGTCTAAGGTATTTTGGAGCAGTGAAGCTACATCGTCGTGTCCCATCGTTTCTGCAAATGTGCGAAGAGTACCGTAAGTAGCGATCTCGTAGTGTTCTACTTTCTGTGCAGCAAGGATGAGGCCTGCATCTCTGGTAAAAGTATCCTTTTCTGTGTCAGAAATGATCGAATCGGCTTCATCAAGCAGACCCTGCATAGCGTCACATTTTTTAGCAACAGCTTTTTCTCCCAATTGCTCAAATACCTGTTCAAGAGTTTCTATATGTTTCTGAGTTTCCTTGGTATGCTTTTCAAAAGCAGCGGCGAGTTTTTCGCTAGTTGCAGCTTTCTGCATTTTGGGTAAAGCTTTCACTAAGTGTTTCTCGGCCCAATAAATGTCTTTTAGTTCATCGACAAAAAACTCGTGGAATTCACTGTCTTTCATTTTTCCGGTATTACCAGAAGGTTTTTTTGTGGCATTTTTTGCCGGTACAGATTTCGTAGTTGCCATAATAAAAATTTTAAGTGTTATTGCATAGATAACCCAGCCCAAACCACTTTAGTTCAATAAAAGATATTTAACTGTTACCATATAAAAGCGAAAGCGATATTCTCTTCTTAGGTTTGGTATAATCCTGTTAGCGTAACCTTTCGCACACCAATATTGTTCAGATTAGTATTTATCAGGCCATAAAAAGCAATTTGCTAAATGAGAGAAAACCATTTCGTATTGAGTTTTGTGCTATATCAAAATCGAATTAACTGGTAGCGTAATATGCATTTTATTATTTACCAATATATTAATTTTTAAAATACCGATCATGGCCGATAATAAATCAAAAAAGGGAAAAACAGCTAGAAACAGATCATCTAAAGATACAGTTACGGGATTAACTAAATATCGGCAAAAGCGTACCGAAGAGAAAACCCCGGAACCCTTTGGCGGGAAACCAAGTGGAACAGAATTACGCTTTGTGGTTCAGAAACACGATGCTTCACATCTGCATTATGATTTTCGTCTTGAAATGGATGGTGTTTTAAAAAGCTGGGCGGTACCTAAGGGGCCTTCAGTTGATCCAGGTGTAAAACGTCTTGCTATGATGGTTGAAGACCACCCCTATGATTATCGGAATTTTGAAGGAATCATCCCAAAAGGGCAATACGGCGGCGGTACAGTTATTGTCTGGGACGAAGGAACCTATGAACCTGCTGAGGGCGATTTTAAGGACGTTCCGAAACAAGAAAAAGAACTTTTACATCAGCTGTATTCTGGTAAGCTAAAATTCAAACTCAATGGCAAAAAACTCAAAGGCGAATTTGCTCTTGTTAAAGCCCACGGCAGGGGAGATAACGGCTGGCTGCTGATGAAACTGGATGATAAATATGCTAGTGAAGAAGACATTACGATGAAAGATAAGTCGGTGCTATCTGGCAAATCCATTGCGCAGATGGAGCAATCTCCAGATCATGTATATGGAGAACGTATCATTAAAAAAGACAGTACCGTTAAAGATAAACGCTCCGTAAAAGCCAAAGCATCTGAGCTTATCAATGATCAGCTTGATGCAGTTCCTAAAAATAAATCTCCGAAGAAAACAGATCTTCAAGATTTATTAAAAAATACACCAAAGCAAAAATTCTATTCCCACATTGAGCCCATGTTTGCCACATTGGTCGATAAGCCTTTTGATGATGAAGACTGGATCTATGAAGTAAAATGGGATGGGTATCGGGCGGTAGCTTTTATGAACAAAGGGGAAGTGGAATTGAATTCCCGCAACGATAAAAGCTATAATGAAAAATTCTATCCCATTTATGAGAATTTAAAGGAGCTTGGATTAAATGCTATATTGGACGGGGAAGTAGTGGTGCTTGGTGAAAACGGAAAGGCCAATTTCGGGTCTTTACAAAATTGGCGCAGTGAAGCAGATGGCGATCTAGTTTATTACGTATTTGATATCCTTTGGTGCAATGGGCAAGATTTAAAAGATCTTACGCTGCTTGAACGTAAAACTATATTAAAGGAAATCTTACCAGAACAGAAAAGCATTCTAGTCAGTGAACATTTTGAAACTTCGGGAACCCAGTTCCTCGAAGAAGCCAGGAAACTGGGCCTTGAAGGAATTATGGCCAAACGAAAAGATAGTATATACCATGTTCATAACCGTTCAAAGGACTGGCTAAAGATCAAGGCGAATAAAAGGCAGGAGGTCGTGATAGGCGGATACACGCTGAATGATAACTCCAGTAAGTTATTCAGTAGTATTCTTGTAGGTGTCTATGAAGGAAAAAAATTAGTCTATACAGGTAAAGTCGGTACAGGTTTCAATGAAAAATTACAGAAGCAGATGATGCAGCGTTTTAAACCGCTGATCATTTCTAAAACGCCTTTCAGTGAAGAACCAGATTTAAACAAACCATCACGCTTTAGACCCAATCCACCACACGCCTCGGTGACCTGGCTTAAACCCGAGCTCGTCTGTGAGGTTAGTTTTACGGAATTGACAAGTGATGGCGTAATGCGGCATCCTTCTTTTGATGGAATACGCGAGGACAAAAGTCCTAAGAAAGTTATTTTGGAGGAGGAATCTCCTATAGCAGAATTCGTTAATGACATGGAAGATAAAATGATTACTCCACGAAGTAAAGGTGAGCGTAAGACCCTATTGAATCCGAAAGATAATACGCAGGTCAAAAAGATCAATGGGCATGAGTTAAAATTCACGAACCTAGATAAGATCTTTTGGCCAAAAGAGGGAATAACAAAAAGAGATCTTATCAATTATTATTATCAGGCAGCTCCATTTATATTGCCTTATCTAAAAGATCGTCCCCAAAGCATGAACAGATTTCCCGATGGTATTGAAGGTGAAGGTTTCTATTTCAAGAACGTAACGGATACTGCTCCGGACTGGGCGGAGACATATCTTTACCATAGCGAGACTGATAACAAGGATAAGCATTATTTGGTCGGAAAAGATGAAGCGACACTGCTTTACATGGTCAATCTTGGCTGCATTGAGATGAACCCCTGGAGTAGTACGGTCAAAAAGCCCGAAAATCCATCATTCTGTATTATCGATTTAGACCCGGATAAAAATTCCTTTAATCAGGTCGTTGAGGCAGCACAGGTAACGAAGAGCATCCTAGATGATATGGGCGTTCCAAGTTATTGTAAGACCAGCGGTTCTACTGGCCTTCACATCTATATTCCGCTCGGGGGGAAATACACCTATGATCAGTCCAAGGAATTTGCCAGGGTGATTGTCACATTAGTTCATAATGAGTTGCCCAAGTTCACCAGTTTAGAACGGTCCATTAAGGATCGGAAAGGAAAAATGTATCTGGATTTTTTACAGAATAGACCCCATGCAACCATTGCTGCAGCCTACGCTGTCCGTCCTAAACCCGGTGCAACGGTATCTATGCCGCTTCATTGGGATGAAGTTAAGAAGGGGCTGAAAATAAGTGATTTTCATCTCTTGAATGCCATAGAAAGGATGAATAGTGAAGGTGATATTTTTAAGCCTGTCCTTGGTAAAGGTATTGATCTCAAAAAAGTAATTGAAAAATATACGAAATAAACGCATCAAAACCTCCATGGATAATCCGGAATTAAAAACCAGTAATAAAAAATCAATATACAGTGCACTCGCGGCGAATGTATTAATTGCATTAACTAAATTCATTGCAGGAGCATTTACAAATAGTTCCTCCATGATTTCAGAGGGTATTCACTCAACGGTAGATACAGCAAATCAATTGCTCATACTTTATGGCTTGAAAAGAAGTAAGAGGTCACCCGACCAGTCTCATCCTTTTGGTTATGGCAAAGAACTATACTTTTGGTCTTTTGTTGTTTCCATTCTGATTTTTGGGCTTGGTGGTACATTATCTATTTACCAGGGTGTAGCTCATATCATGGAACCCGAATTAATGAGCGATCCTTTTTGGAATTATATTGTACTCATACTCTCCTTAATTTTTGAAGGAACTTCTTTTTTTATTGCTTTAAAAGAATTCAATAAAACCCGCAATGGTATGGGGTGGTGGGATGCAATTATTAAGAGTAAAGATCCTTCCAGTTTCCTTGTGGTCTTTGAAGATGGTGCAGCTGTGGCAGGGCTAATAATCGTTATGGTACTCATGGGACTAAGTCATTACTTGCAGATTCCTGAATTAGATGGCCTAGCTTCAGTAATCGTAGGCTTGTTGTTGGTTTTTGTATCCTTTATATTGGCTAGAGAAAGCAGAAGCTTATTAATGGGAGAGGGAATTGCTTCAGAAACAAGATTGAAAATTGCCCAGCTTGCTGAAAAGGATTCGGCTGTTATAAAAACTAAAAACATACTATCCACTTATCAATCGCCAGAGTACGTTGTATTGATGCTTATTATTGATTTTGAAGATCATCTTGAAACAGAGGAAATCACCGAGGCGATACGCCGGATTCGTGAGGATATAAAAAATGAATTTAAGTTTGTACACTTTGTGATTATTCAACCAGAATAATCAAATACAAGCCCATTTAACACGCAATCAATACATCATCTTCAGGCCAATAGCGTCAGAATTGTCGGTAATCCTGGCAAATGTAAATACCTGCCAAACCTTTCAGACTTTGGTTTTGTTCACCTGATGGATCAAACCAGAAGAGCATTAGATATGAAAAAAGAAAAGAATTTAAAAACTGCTGAGATAGATCAGCATTTAGTGGATAATTCCGAGCAGATTATGACCACCAATGATGGTGTGCCTATTTCCGACAACAACAATACATTAAAGGCGGGTGAGCGGGGGCCATCATTACAACAGGATCATATTTATTTTGATAAGCTGATGCATTTTGACCGCGAACGTATACCAGAACGTGTCGTTCACGCGCGTGGATCAGGAGCTCATGGAATTTTCGAAGCGACCGCTGACCTATCTCAATATACAAGCGCAGCATTTTTAAAAAAAGGAACGGTAACGCCTCTTTTTACTAGATTTTCCACAGTAGCAGGTTTCAAAGGCTCTACCGACCTTGCTAGAGATGTACGAGGTTTCTCTGTTAAATTCTATACCGAAGAAGGTAACTACGATCTTGTGGGAAACAATATCCCAGTTTTTTTTATTCAGGATGCGATGAATTTTCCAGATCTCATCCATGCCGTAAAACCAGAGCCGAACAACGAAATGCCTCAGGCGGCATCTGCACATGACACCTTTTGGGATTTTGTATCACTGATGCCCGAATCTGCACACATGATCATGTGGACGATGTCAGATCGTGCAATACCCCGAAGTTTAAGGATGATGGAAGGTTTTGGTGTCCATACATTTAAATTTGTGAATGCCCAAGGAAAAGGCACATTCGTTAAATTTCATTGGAAACCCAGATTAGGAGTACATTCAGTCGCTTGGAACGAAGCCCAAAAGATCTCAGGATTTGATGCTGATTTTCATCGAAGAGATCTCTATGAAGCTATTGAAAGGGGCGATTTTCCGCAGTGGGATCTCGGCGTTCAATTGATTCCTGAAGCGGATGAATTTAAATATTCGTTTGACATTCTGGATGCGACAAAGATTATCCCAGAGGAACTGGTGCCTGTTCAGATTGTCGGAACGATGACACTAAATCGAAATCCAGAGAATTTTTTTGCAGAGACCGAACAAGCCGCTTTCGATCCCGGAAGGTTAGTGCCAGGTATAGATGTTTCGGATGATCCGCTTTTGCAAGGGCGAATATTTTCGTATATGGATACCCAAAATTATCGATTAGGTGGTCCGAATTTCCATGAGCTTCCTATCAATCGTCCCGTAACCGGCAAACATAATAACCAAAAAGATGGTTTTGCGCGGTCTGAGATTCCTACAGGTGCCGTGAGTTATTTCCCTAATAGTAAAGCTGCAGGCTGTCCTTATCATGCAATGCTCAATGATGGAGTAGGATTTGAATCCCATAAGCAACCTTTTGATGGCTCGAAAATTAGGGCCCGCTCAGATTCCTTCGCAGACCACTTTACACAAGCAAGACTATTTTTTAATTCACAGAGCCCAGAAGAACAGGATCACATGGTCAATGCCCTGAGTTTTGAGCTTTCGAAAGTAAATGATGTCAATATACGAAAGCGAGAACTGGCTATTTTGAACCAGATAGACCAAGGATTAGCAAAAAATGTTGGTTCAAACCTCGGGCTTACACCGCCAAAAGAACTTGATCCTTTAACCCTCAAATTTGCACGTCAGAACCATCCCGAATATCCGCTTAAACCAGTCAAACCCGAAGTTGAAAAGTCTGCTGCTTTGAGTATGAAAGTAAAAGACGGCGAGGGTACGATCAAGAGTAGAAAGGTTGCTTTTCTTGTTGATCATGGAGCTAGCAAATCCTCCATAGATAAAATGAAAACAGCACTCGAAAGGGAAGGGGCGCAAGCAGTGCTAATCGCATCTCATGTAGGAAAGATCCGGTTCAAGGAAGGGACAGAAGAAGATATCCAACATTCCTATCTTACGGAGGCATCAGTTTGTTACGATGCATTCTACACAGCAGCAGGCGAATCGGTCAAAACTCTTGCGGAAAATGCCGATTACCTTCATTTTATCAAT
This sequence comes from Sphingobacterium sp. UBA7253, assembly GCF_002472745.1. Lineage (NCBI taxonomy): Bacteria > Pseudomonadati > Bacteroidota > Sphingobacteriia > Sphingobacteriales > Sphingobacteriaceae > Sphingobacterium > Sphingobacterium sp. UBA7253. The sequence continues at coordinate 21,101 of NZ_DKSP01000129.1, forward strand.
GAAGGTTACCGACACTGTAAGGCCTTGGCATTTGCACAAGGTGCTGAAGAGTTAGCTGAAAGATCATTTATTAAAAAAGATAAAGGCGTTATTTTCGAAAGCAAGGACAATTTAACAGAAGATTTTATAGCGGTAATGAAAGGCCACCGTGTTTGGGAGAGAGAAAAATCCAGAAAGGTACCTTCTTGATTTCTTGATATACAACAAATAGTCCTTCGGTAGAACGACTATTTGTTGTAGTCGAATAGAAGGAGGACCGGAAATCAGAAATTGCTTATAATTATTTACAAGAAGTAGCATGAAAAAAGAAGCAAGTAAAAAGATTCGACCGCTGCAAAAGCAAAAGCGACCGGGATTGGAAATAAATATGGTACCAATTCCTGACACGTCTCCAATACAGTATCCTGCAGAAGGAAAATTAAAAAATAAGGTCGCATTGATTACGGGCGGAGATAGCGGTATCGGCAAAGCTGTCGCTCTGTTATTTGCGAAGGAGGGTGCTGATATTGTTATAGCCTATCTTAGTGAAACAAAAGATGCAAAACAAACCAAAAAAGAGGTTGAATCCTTCTCTCGAAAATGTGCGCTGATTAAAGGTGATTTGCGAAAAGAAAATCACTGTAAAAAAGTCATTGAAATTGCAATAAAAGCGCATAAGAAAATTGATATTATAGTTAATAATGCGGGGCTTCACTGGGAAACAGAATCAATTGAGAAAATTTCCACTGAGCAGTTAATCAATACTTTTCAGAATAATTTCTTTTCCTATTTCTGGGTTACGAAGTATGCCATACCTTATCTTAAGAAGGGAGCAAGCATAATTAATACATCCTCGGTCACTGCCTATCGAGGCAGTCCAAAGTTGATCGATTATTCTGCAACAAAAGGTGCAATAATTTCGTTCACACGGAGTTTGTCAGCAAATCTTATAGCTAAAGGAATTCGGGTCAATGCTGTTGCTCCAGGTCCGGTATGGACACCATTGATAGCATCATCTTTTGATCCTAAAAAGAACTCCGAATTTGGAAGCGACTCTCCAATGAACAGGGCAGGAATGCCTAATGAAATTGCGCCAAGCTTTCTATTTCTAGCCAGCGAAGATTCACATTTTATGAGCGGTCAAGTTTTACATCCCAATGGAGGAGAAGTCGTAAATGGTTAGTAAACGTATAACTCATAATCAGCCCAGGAAGTCGTCTACCGGGCGATCTTTGAAAACCGAGAGGTAACACGCTTCGGCTAATTGCGCATTTTCGTCAAACTAATTGCTTCTTAACAATCAATAATTTATATATATTGTTTTTGCTGAGTAAGGAACTATTGCAACCGGAGGAATGTTTTAGGATTGAATGTGCGGAGGCCACATTAAGATTTTTGGTTTTAAAAGGTTATGATTGATATACAAAAAATATTTGCTGAGGGGGTGGAAATCTCCTTTCTTGTTGAAATAGGAGCGAGAACAGTAATAATGTTTCTTCTAATATTGATAATTCTAAGGCTCTCGGGTAGAAGGGGAGTTCGACAGTTAACTCTTTTTGAGGTTGCGATTATTATCAGTTTGGGCTCAGCTGCGGGAGATCCAATGTTTCAAGAAGACATACCGATTTTTCATGCGATTGTTGTTTTTATAGGTGTAATTTTCGTCTATAGGTTGATCACCTGGCTCGCCTCCCGATCAGAGAAGATTGCCCATTTATTGGAAGGTAAAGTTTTACCTGTAGTAAAAGATGGTGTCTTTGATATAAAACATGAAAAGGATAATAACTTTTCACATATGGAATTTTTTTCTGAACTGAGAAATTTAAATGTAGAACATTTGGGACAGGTTAAGGAAGGGATTCTAGAAGTCGATGGAACCTTAAGCGTTTTATTTTATGCGGATAATGATGTGAGATATGGGCTACCATTATTCCCATCATCTTACAAAATGGTTGATGTATCGAGTTCCGAAGGGCCATTTGCATGCATGTATTGCGGTCATGTTTTATTTAGTTTTGAGAATGATTCCCAGTCATGTCCAAGGTGCAATAAAACACAATGGAGCATAGCCTTGAATTCACGAAGAGTTTAGAATAAATAATACCATGTATTATTTGAACATATCATAGGATGGTGCAGTAAGACCGTTTTTATTCGAAGGATTAAGGGTTGATCAGATGAAAATACCATTTGGGAAGAAGTTTGTGACATATAGACTCTTCAATCTGAATCGCCGAATCTACACTGTACTTTTGAAAATATATCCTGTTGATATAGTGAAAACTATTTACGATATGGAATGTATGATGTCAGGCCTCTAAATGCCGGCAAAGAAGGCCCGTATGCTAAACTATGGGAAACCAATTTAGCCGGTCTTTTGATAGCTGCCCAGCGGCAATAAGATTGAAACCACCGGGCAAGCTTAGGTTTATCGCAACAAAGGAGCTACTGTTGGGAACGGGGGGCCATCGCGCCGAGCAGCCGCAGGTCGTCCGATGCAGGCAGTTCAAATACCTGCAGGTGAAAGTGCTTAATGGCAGCTAGTAGATGGTCAAATATATCGGCCATCGTATCTTCGAAATAGGCCCATTGTGTCCCCTTGGTAAACATGTAGAGTTCCAGCGGAATACCGTATTCACTAGGGGCTAACTGACGGACCAATAAAGTAAGTTCCTGATGGATATTGGGGTTATGTTTGGCATAGGCGAGTACATAGGCCCTGAACAGGCCGATATTGGTCATCCTGCGACCATTGACGGGCGAGGAGCTGTCTGTACGCCAGGTTTTATTGTACTCGGCAATCTCGCGCTCTCTTTTTTCGATATAGGGAGCTAGCAGCCGGATCGTTTTTAATGCCGTGACTTCCTCCTCACTGAGGTAGCGTACCGAAGACATTTTAATGTTCAATGCCCGCTTTATCCGACGGCCACCGGTCTCCTGCATCCCACGATAGTTTTTAAATGAATCGCTCAGTAGGGTATAGGTCGGAATGGTGACAATGGTCTTATCCCAATTTTGTATCTTCACATTGTTGAGGTTAATCTGCAGCACGTCGCCGTCTACACCGTATTTAGGCATTTCTATCCAGTCTCCTACGCGGACCGAGTCATTTGCCGACACCTGAATACTGGCCACAAAGCCCAGGATTGTATCCTTAAATACGAGCATGAGGATGGCGGATGCCGCCCCTAGCGAAACCAGAAAAGACCAGGGCGAATTGCCGGTCAGCAGGGAAACGACCAGTGTACCGATCACAAATATTAAAAAGATCTGTACCACTTGCAGGTAGCTGTCGATGGGTTTGTCCTTAAACACATTTGTACCACGAAAAATATCGCGGCAGGTTTTTAACAAGCTATTGGCCAGATAGTAGATGGTGAACAATACCACGATATCCAGAAACTTGACAATAGCGGCTGTAAGCACCGGAAAACCAACGAAGATCACTGGTAGCAGCTGCCGTGTAAGCAGCACGAGCAGGGTGCGGCTCACGCGTACATGCACCTTGTTTTCCAAAAGATAATCATCCCATTTGGTCGAGGTTCGCTGGGCAATCCGGTTCAATGCGGAATAAAATACTTTGCGCATGATATAATCGAGCGCATAGAGCATCACCGCAAAAGCAAAAAGTAATCCGGCGGCCGTAACAATATGTGCCTGCTGCTCGGGTAAATCCAATTTGGCAAAGAAATTAAAAATGTACTGATAAATTGAACTTGGTGATTGTTCATTGAAGTTAAGCATGATTAAATTTTTCATATGAACGAACAAATTTACGAAGAAATATAAACACGGATTTTGGCGTGGAAAATACCCCTTTAACCCTGTTTTTACGCGTAAAGTTTGCTTATTGATTAATTTTTACGTATATTGGTGAATTAATAGATAACCCGACGGCGAAAATTTTCTGTTTCGCGTCTTTAAAACCCCCAACGATTTGAATGAGATTAGTGTGATAGGTGGTGGGAGTTGGGCCACGGCCCTGGTTAAAATTTTGACAGAAAATAGCATTTATACCAACTGGTACATGCGGCGTTCCGAGCAGGTGCGCGCGATAAACCAGGATGCTATTAACCCTGACTACCTATCGTTTTTAAAACTTGACAATACAAAAATTTATGCGTCCGATCAGCTGGACGAGATCGTGGCTCGATCGAAAGTAATTCTTTTCGTCGTGCCCAGTGCGCATCTGGACAGTGTTTGCGCCGCAATCCCCAAAGAGGACCTTGCTGAAAAATTTATCATCACCGCCATCAAAGGGACCGTCGGCCCTGACAATCTGCTCCCAAGTGCTTATCTCGCCCGGTATTTTGAACTGAAAGATTTTCAGCAGGCGATCATTGCAGGGCCTTGTCATGCCGAAGAAATCGCGCGGAACAAGAAAACCTATATGACGCTGTGCGGTCCGAATGAAACCTTTATCAGTAAGATTTCCAACGGGTTTGCTTCAAGCTATATGCAGGTGAATTATAGTCCCGACACCCTGGGTGTGGAGTACGCAGCCATTTACAAAAATGTGGTCGGTATTGTCTGTGGCATGGCCGAAGGACTGCATTATGGTGATAATTTTATGGCGGTGCTGGTTGCCAATGCCATTGACGAACTGGGACTGCTACTGCGTGCCGTCGGTGCACCCCATGTCCGGCTGGGCAGCTCTACCTATTTGGGAGACTTATTGGTGACGGGTTACTCCGCACATAGCCGCAACCGGACTTTTGGTAAATACCTTGGCCTGGGGTATTCGGTTTTCGAAGCCCGTCAGCTCATGGGCATGGTCGCCGAAGGATATGTTGCAACCAAGGGGCTGATGGCGACGGTCACGAGCCTTGGACTCAATTTACCCTTGTTACAGACAGCCTACCGTGTGCTATACAACCATATGGCTGCAATTGATGAATTTAAACTTTTAGAAAGGAATATAAGATAATATGCTATTAGCAACAGATTTAGACGGAACTTTTTTAGGCGGAAAGATGGAAGACCGCCTCAGATTATATAGACTGATCAAGGCCAGCCCGAATATGCAGCTGGTTTTTGTAACCGGAAGAGGACTGGAGTCGGTATTGCCGCTACTGAGCGATCCGCTCATTCCGGTGCCGGACTTTATTATTGCGGATGTGGGCGCCACAGTCGTTAACGGCCATAGCCTGGAAGCGATTGAGCCGCTGCAGAGTGAGATTGAGGAAAAATGGCCGCAGACTTATGCAATCCGGGCAGCGCTGGAGGAAATACCGCAGTTGAATTATCAACATGTGCCGCAGCAGCGCCGCAGCTCCTTTTATTATGAAGCAGGGGTTGACCATAGTCTGGTGCAGCAGGTGGCTGACAGGTATGACTGTGATATTATTACTTCGGCCGATAAATACCTGGACTTGCTCCCCAGAGGTGTCAATAAGGGGACAACATTAAAGAAGCTGGTTGAATTTCTGGCCGTTGACCCAGATGATGTGATGGTAGCTGGCGATACACTGAATGATCTGGCCTTGTTTGAGATCGGCTTTCGTGGTGTTGCTGTCGGAAAATCTGAGCCGGGGCTGCTGCAGGCCATTGATCAGTTGGATACAGCGTACAGTGCAGAGGCCGCTGGGGCGGGCGGTATACTGGAATATATGGGCAAATACCGCCCGTTTCAGCAGCTGATCCGCGGGGAACAAAAATCGTTGCCTCAAAAAAGAAAATCCAAAAAATCAGACCAGCTGGTGATGGTGTACCATCGGCTGCCTTTTGAAAAGGAGTCGGTAAACGGTAAGACGGTAAGGGTACCGCCCAGAAGCCCGAACGGCATCATTCCTTCGCTGCTGGGCTTATTTGAAAAGGGACGCTCCGGTCTTTGGATCGGGGAGGAAGTCATCCAGCAGGACGGAAAGCCGGTTCCAAATCAGTTGGTGGACGAAAGCCGATATCCTAATCTGGTCGCTTCCACCCTATCGCTGTCTAAAGAGGATATCGATAAGTTCTATCGTGTATTCTCCAAAGAGGCGTTCTGGCCGACGATCTTTTCCTTTGTTGACCGGGCAAAATTCAACCACGAGGACTGGGAACATTACCTGATGATCAACAAGCGCTTTGCCGAGCGGATTGCCCGCGAGGCCGACGAGGAGGCGCTGGTCTGGATCCATGAGTATAATCTGTGGATGGTACCTTCTTTTTTAAAGACCATGCGCCCCGATCTGAAAATTGGCTTTTTTCACCATACGGCTTTTCCGGCAGCAGATATTTTCAATATTATTCCCTGGCGCAAAGAGATTATCGGCAGCCTGCTGCTCTGTGATTTTATCAGTTTTCATATCCCCCGTTATGTCGAGAATTTTGTGGATGTGATCCGTAGCCATACACCATTTAAAGTGGTCAAAAAAGTTGATGTCGCCAATCAGTTCCTGACCTATAGCTGTGCGCTCGGCGTCGATCAGATGACCAAGATCATAGAGGTAGATGGCCGGCAGATTAGGCTTGGCGCACAGCCGGTGGGGGTCAACAGGGATCATATCGAACAGATTTTGACAGATGATAAGGTTAAGACCGAGATCAATGCCCTCAAAGAAAACAAAGCCGGATCGGGAATAACGCGTATCATATCCATCGAGCGTCTGGATTACGTCAAAGGTCCCTTGGAAAAAATCCAGGCTTTTGGTGAATTTCTGGCCGAATACCCAGAATTTAGGGGCAAGATCGAACTGGTCAATGTCTGTACGCCGCCATCGCAGGGGATGACGATCTATGACGAAATTCGGGATCAGGTGAATCAGGCCGTGGGTGAGATCAACGGTAAATATGCAACGATGAACTGGACCCCGATCCAATATTTTTACAGGGCCTTACCTTTTGAGGAAGTGGTCAAACACTATGCGCTGAGTGATATTGCCTGGATCACGCCTCTACGGGACGGACTGAATCTAGTCGCAAAGGAATACATTGCGACCCATGGGTTATTGGAGACTCCTGGGATTCTTGTGCTCTCAGAATTTGCAGGTGCCTCGGTCGAATTGCCTTATGCCATATTGACCAATCCCTACGACCGTAAGAGCATGAAAGATGCACTGTTGAAAGCCTTGGTCATGGAACCCGGAGAGGCTCAGGTCAGGGCGCGCAGGCTGTACGAGCATATTGAGCACTACGATATCCATTACTGGGGGCGGGATTTTGTGAAAGAGCTCGAAAAATCGGGTAAAGCAATTGTTCCTGAAAAGAAGTAACTGCTAGTCTTAGGTGTCAAACGTGCTTTTTTAGCCATCTTAGAAAAAAAGAGTTAGAAATAACGTTGAAAACGAAGCTGCTGGATGTATCCTTTAGGAAATCCCTCTATTTTACAAACAATATTGTTTTAAAGAGGGTTTTTCTTGAGGGAATAATTCAATAAAAAAATAACGCGCAAAGTCTCGAAGAAAAAATAAAATATGATAAATACAGGTAATAATAATGAATTTCAAAATGCTTTCAGTGCAAGCTTCAGTTATTATTTTGACAATTTTAGAAATGAGGAGCAATTTTTTGATTCTGCCAAAAGATGGATTGATGATAAATATTTCTTGATTGTGTTTGGATGTTCAACTAAGGATCATCGTGGACAACATATCTTATTATTTTTCAGCAGCCAGTATTTTCCGGTTCAAGAACTAAGAGGATATTTTAAAGAAGGGGCTTATTTTGCATTCCGTTCAGATCTATTTACAGGATATAGTCTGCGAAATAAATTGAAAGAATTTGGGTTTCTAGAATACTCCATTCAGGAATCGATGATCTTATCGAATAACGATTATAGACTTATAAAAAATATCTTTGAACTGATAGACCTCGAGACTAAGATGCCCATGAGTGAAACGCAGTCTAAAATACTTATTTCTTATCTTGATTTGCTTTTACAACATATGCAAAGGTTTTATCAACAGTTAATGGAAGATAAGCTGAATGAGTTTAGCGCGTTACAAAAAGATTTCATAAGCGAGCTGCACACTCTTTTTGATAACAAAAGAAAATGCTTGTTTTTACTTCCTAGTTTAACATTATTGTCCAAGAAACTAAATTGTACAACACGATTTCTCAATGATGTTTCTTTAAAAACTTCTAAAAATACAGCACAGTATCATATTGACAATTTTATTGTTAAAATAGCAAAGGAATTACTTGCTGAAACTGATTTATCAGTAGCTGAAATCGCTAAAAAAATGCAATTTGATCAACCTCAGTCATTAACCAGACTGTTTAAAAAGAAAACAAGAATTAGTCCACTCGACTATCGTATATCAATTATATGACAAATTTATTCCTAGAGGAATCAGCATTAGACTAGCCAAATCAGGTCATTGGTCAAGCCAATGAACTATATTGAGCAAAAATTGAGCATTCTGTTTTGCGGCCGGATGGTTCATTCCTCTTTTTTCACTTTTGATGCCATGGAGTTGTGCCGAAAAAGGAGCACCATCTCCGAATACCACAATTCTCCCTTTCCCAAATTGCAGGTAAGCGCCGTTTGCAAACCCTTTGCCCGACAATCGGGGAATATTGTCTGGAATAGGTCTTTTTATCTGATTCGCATCATTGGGTAGGTAGATATCATATTCTTCATTTAATAAAGAAATAATATGTGCCTTAGTTGGTACGATAAAGCCAGTTCCACCCCAGCACATGATACTGTCTATTTCTTTACCTGATCCAGTGGTTATTTCATTGGATAACAGTGTGCCTCTATCCTTTGAGAAGATCTCGGGACGTCCATTCTTAGGTAAGGCAAAACCGTTCACGATATGAATCCCAAATGCCGCACCAAGCGTTTGTACAGATCCGGCACAAGGCATGTGGTCGGTCACTAAAAATAGGCTTCCGCCATCAAATACCCATTGACTGAGTGTTTCTATCTCCTGATCGGTAAAGGCTGAATAGGTGGGTAATTTCCAGTTTTCCGGATTATATAAGGCATTTATACTGATATAGATTTTTACTTCTTTTAATTGATCGTAAGAGATTTTTTCTTTAGCACTTCGGAGGCGATATCCATCCGCCAAAAGGAGATCTGAAAAAGGAGCGTAGGCTCCTCTCAAAGTAACCGGATTGTTGTGTGCCTCGTCAAATAGGAGTAGCGGTCCATCACCGATCCGGTGGTGCGGATCGGTGATGGGATAATGAAACTGTTCATCCGCCACCTGTTGGGCGCTAAGCTGAGCTATACCCAACAGCAGGAATAAGCTGGCAATAAATCTGTTCATAGTATTTTTTTTAATAGGATTATTGGTCCGTCTTTATCCAAACATCATTTTCGAAACACTGCATTTGCTCCACCTTTCCATTGGCAACAGAAAATGTCAATGGAAAGGTGCCATCATCATTGAGGAAGAAAAATTCCGATCGTGGGGTAAATGAAATTGTTTCGTTATCCCACAATTGAGTAAGCGTTAGGCCTGTTGAGGAGGGATCTATTTGAATTTTAAAGTTGTTGTCATTTACCTTGAGGTAAGTTCCTGCAAGTTGTTTCAGTTGAGATGCGGTTAAACTCGCGATTTTAGTGGGGTCAAATGGCACGCGCTCACATAAAATCCTACCCAGTATCTTGGTTTGGCTAAAATCGCCGGAATCATCCTTTAAAAATTCTATGGCGTAGCCTTCATTTTTGGATTCAAAATGCGTATCATCTTTACGGACCAGCTGATATCTTTTTTTCTGATCCCACAGCTGTGTCGCATACAGGTTGTTATCTTGCTCCTCGAAAGCAATGAAAGCTACTTTATTGGGTAGCTGGTAGTAACCTTGAAATGATTTTAGCGGAACCAACTGTTGTTGCTGGGGGCTATCTTTAGAGGCGGACTGGGCAAATGTATCAATCGAAGCAAAAAGACAACATGCTCCCACCAGAAGACCATATGTTGCTTTGGAAAATTGGCGGATCGCTCTCGAGTACCCGCTTGGTTTGGTGTATTGTATCATAATTTCTTTTGTTGATATGATACAAGAGTAGGTCTTTTTGATAGGCTAACCGTCCGAATGGATGCAATCGAACAAACTTCATTGTGTCGAGTTAGTTTGATTGTTTACTATTGACTTTCATATATTCTGTCGGCGTAATACCTGTAGCTTTTTTGAAGCTGGCATAAAAAGTTGTTCTTGAATTGAAGCCTGCCCTTATTGCGATTCCAAACATATCAAGTTGCTTGACTTCTTTGGATAATAAAAGTTTTTTCGCTTCCTCCGTTCTAAGCTCGTTGATAAACTGGTAAAAATTTTTTTCCAACCCATTGTTTATGATATAGGAAAGATCATGCGGATTGATCCCGATATGCTCAGCGAGAGACGATAGTGTTAAAGCCGGGTCGAGATATAGCTTTTCAGCTGTAGTTTTCTGTAATAGTTTTTCTTTTAATGTGTCTACCTGTTGTACTGTAAGCCGATCCTCGGCTTTAACCTTTTTATGCTGCGCTTCGTTGATGAGGTTTTTTGTAGACTCAATTGTGTAAATTGACCGTTGTGTTAGCGTTGCGTACCCAAGTGCCACTGTGCCCATAAAATATAAAATTGGGGCGACAGCACTAAAAACTAAATGAACCATAGCGAGTAGACGGACAACAATCATCAATAACAGCGCAATCAATAGGTACTTTAACCAAGCCATGTTTATCTTTTCCGTATAGGAAGATAGCTGGCGAATGTTTTTCTGGTGTATTTTAAAGAGGTTATAACAGGCAATCCAATAAAAGATACATTGTGCAAAAAAGAAATATTTAATAGCAAAGATGATCCATTGCGGTAATTGAGGCGGATGGATGTGTCTATTAGAAAGTCCGGGTATTAAATAAATGATGGAGAAGAAAGATCGGAAGAGCG